>JAFLUR010000011.1 GCA_022508725.1 Oscillospiraceae bacterium | reverse complement strand
TTCGGCGTCAAGCAGAGAATAAAAACGGTATGTGTCTATTCCGAGAGGTCCTATATATGAAAAGAGCATTTCCGAAAGCCTTCGGACGTCATCCTCGCCGTTGGCAGCCTCTTCAAGCTGCCTGATAAGGTCATCCGTAAAAACCTGCTCCATCATAACATAAAATTCCCTGTTATAAAATCCGGTTATATTCACGAGAAGAAAAGAACCGACAACAGTTATTACAGAGGTTATAAGCAATACAAACATCAAAACGATTTTAACCTGTATGCTTTTCAACATATAAGCATCTTTCCTTTCGTGAAATCAAAAAACATTCCTTTTCCGGGCATTCGTCCGGAGGTATTTTCCGATATTTATTTATTGAAATAATATCCGACTCCGCGCTTTGTCACTATATGCTTCGGATTGCTCGGGTCATCCTCGATTTTTTCTCTGAGCCGCCGCACCGTAACATCGACCGTTCTGACATCTCCGTAATATTCGTATCCCCACACGTTTTCAAGGAGCATTTCTCTGGAAAACATTTTATCCGGCTGCGTCGCAAGAAATTTCAGCAGCTCGAATTCCCTTACCGTGACCTCGACATTCTTTCCGTTCTTGTTTACCTCGTATCTCGCCACATTTATTTTCAAATCTCCGGAAAGAATAACCACCTCTTCATCCTTGCCCTGATCGGGTTCTATGACCGTCCGCCTCAGGTTGGCTTTTATTCTCGCTATAAGCTCGCGCATCGAAAACGGCTTTGTCATGTAATCATCGGCGCCCAGCTCGAGTCCGAGCACCTTATCCACCTCTTCGTCCCTTGCGGTAAGCATAATTATCGGAACGGAGGATTTTTCACGGATCTTTCTGCACACATCAAATCCGCTCATTTTGGGAAGCATAACATCAAGCAGCACAATGTCCGGCGCGGAATTAAGCGCTTCCCTGAGCCCCTCGGCTCCGTCATTGGCGGTCTCGACATCATAACCTTCCTGTTCAAGCTTGAATTTTATGATCTCAATAATATTAGCGTCATCTTCCACAACAAGAATTTTCTTAACATTGAGATCATCGTCCGTCACCAACATATTTTTCTCCATAAACAATACCTGTCCTTTCCGAAATTTTTATATGAAAATATTATTTTCCCGATACGCTTTACGATACAATGCCGGTTCCGTTTCAACAAGCGGTCCCCTATCAAAACATACTCCGTAACACCGCTTACATTGATCCTATCATATATTATACCGGAAATATTACAAATCTTCAAGAGAAAATTACAAAATTATGTTGCGAATTAAACAATTTTGTGATATTATTGAATATGTGATCGGTCGGAATAAACGGGATTTTGTTTGCGAATGCGGTATGCTCAAGTCGGTTTTTTCCGTATTTGCCGGTATACGGAAAAATATCAAAAAAACGCAATAAAAAATCGGAACAAACCATGCAAGGCTTGTTCCGGCAATATGGTCGGAGTAGCAGGATTTGAACCTGTGGCCTTTCGGTCCCGAACCGAACGCTCTACCAAACTGAGCTATACCCCGGCGACAAAAAAGATTATAGCACGTTATGAATAATTTGTCAAGGAATTTTTTCAAATTTCCCAAAAAAAATTATTTCCGCGCAAAGACCGAATATCACGCAAAGTTTATCATATAATTATTATTGTCGGAATACCGGAATATGTATACGCATACATGGCTCAATATGCGCGGACTGTCCCGATTTTCCGTATTTTATCGAATTTTTTCGGATTTTTTCCGGAATTTTATTGAGGTGATCCTGTAAAAATGAAAAAAATCACATCTTTTGCCGTCGGAATAACATGTATCGTTATATTTGCAATATGCACCGCCGTTCACGCGGAAAAAATACCCGAAATATCGGCGGAGCACGCCTGTGTGATCGAGGCGGACAGCGGTGATATCATCTTTGAAAAAAACGCAAACTCACAGCACGAAATGGCAAGCACCACAAAGATAATGACGGCGCTCATGGCTATAGAGGCGGACTGCATGGACGACATTGTGACGGTCAGCAGAAAAGCGACTCTTGAGGAGGGCTCGTCGATATATCTGTGCGAGGGCGACAAAATGCTTATGAGAGATCTCATATACGGTCTTATGCTCAATTCCGGAAACGACGCCGCCGTTGCGATAGCCGAACATATTTCCGGAAGCGTGGGACAATTTGCCCTGGATATGACGGCAAAGGCAAAGGAGATCGGCGCTTACAACACAAGCTTTAAAAATCCCAACGGTCTTGATGCGGAGGGGCATTATACCACGGCTTACGATCTTGCTCTTATAGCAAGAAAAGCAATGCAAAACGAAACCTTCGCGAAAATAGCAGCGACAAAAAAAGGACAGATAACTCCGATAAACCGGAACGAAACTACCTATCTTTCAAATCATAACCGCCTGCTTTCGATGTACGAGGGTGTAAACGGAGTAAAAACGGGATATACCTCCGCCACGGGCAGATGTCTTGTATCATCGGCGGAGCGCAACGGAATAAAAATCATAGCCGTCACCCTCAACGCTCCCGATGACTGGAACGACCACATGAGTATGCTCGATTACGCGTTTTCGGTATGCGAGAAAAAAATGTTTATGGAAAAAGGAAGTATTGTAAAAACCTCGAAAACAACCGACGGTATACCCTACAGCGCCGCAGTCGCAGAGGATTTTTCTCTCACCGCCGTGAACGGAAAAGCTCCGGAAGCCGAAATATCGATAAAAATCGCGGACCGGCTCAAGGCTCCGATAAGCAAGGGCGAAAAAATAGGTATTCTCAATATATACCTCCGCGGTGATATAATCAAAACCATCGATCTTGTATCCGACTCCGATGTTGTTTCCGAAAAAAATACCGGGTCGAAGAAAAATTTTCTTGACTATTTTCTTTTTATAGTGCATAATTGGTTTATGAAATAATTTTAAGGCACGGCATAAACACACGGCGGCGGCTTTTTCCTTGCATACCGCCACCGCGTTTATGTCTGCGGAGGAGGTTGTTATGGGAGAATTTGTAAGATTGCAGAAATATATAGCAAGGTGCGGAACAGCGTCAAGACGCGCCGCCGAAAAAATGATCGCAGAGGGCAGAATAAAGGTAAACGGCACGGTAGTGACCGAGCCCGGAGTCAAAGTTGAAATCGGCGCGGACAAGGTGTATGCGGACAATGAGCTTATAAAAATCATAAAGAAAAAATATTATATAATGCTCAATAAGCCGGTCGGTTACATATCCTCGGTGCATGACCGGTTCGGACGTCCGACCGTTACCGATCTTGTAAAAAAAGATATTTCCGCGAATGTGGTGCCTGTGGGCAGACTCGACTTTGACACCTCGGGACTTATCCTGCTGTCAAACGACGGGGATTTTACCTATCGGGTCACTCATCCCAAATTCAAAACGGACAAGACCTATATCGCCGAGCTTAAAGGCGGAATAACCGTCTCCGGTCTGAACGCGCTCCGCCGCGGCGTAAGGATAGAGGATTACAAAACCTCCCCCGCAGAGGTGGAAATAATCGATTCGCGTCCGGGCTTTACAACCGTAAAGATAACGATACATGAGGGGAAAAACAGACAGGTGCGTAAAATGTTCGAAACCGTGGGTTCGTCGGTTCATACCCTATCCCGCATAAGCATAGGCGGCGTACATCTCGGTCATCTCGCCGAGGGCAAATGGCGGTATCTTACCGGACATGAGATCAATATGCTTATGCATTCCTGACCGCCGTATGAATTTTACCGTATGCACGTTTGTATATATTCCGTTCCGGCGATAAAAAAGGTGATGTTTGTGCAAAACATACAAACATCACCTTTTTTATCGGGCGTTATTTTGTATATATATATTAAAAAAAATTAAAAATTAGCTTGAAAAAAATTTGATTTTAGTATATAATATTGTTAAAGTAGGAATATTTTTTGTTTTGAGGATATTTTAATATATTTCTCCGACAGCACAGCGTTATCTGTATGATTTGCGTTTGCTCCGAAAATTTTATATTGCTTACGAAAATGCCGGTACTCCCGGACAACGGAAGGCAGCCGGTGTTTCCTTAAGTAATATAAGACTTTATAATACTTATATTCATTAAATTTACAAATATGGAGGTACAAATATGAGTACAGCTGATAAACTAACTCAACTGCGCAGCCGCAGAAACGCCATCGAACAAGGCGGCGGCGAGGCAAAAATCAAAAAACAGCACGATGCGGGAAAGCTGACCGCGCGTGAGAGAATCAATGCGCTTTTGGACGAAGGCAGCTTTATCGAACTGGACGCATTCGTTTCACACAGATGCAATGAATTTGATATGCCTTCAACGGAAGCCCCCTGTGAGGGCGTTGTCACCGGCTACGGCAGCATAGACGGCAGACTCGTTTATGTTTACGCTCAGGACTTCACCGTTATCGGAGGTTCTCTCGGTGAAATGCACGCAAAGAAGATCTGCAAGGTCATGGATATGGCGGTCAAGGCGGGCGCTCCCATCATAGGCATGAACGACTCGGGCGGCGCAAGAATACAGGAGGGCATAGACGCTCTGTCCGGTTTCGGTGATATATTCTACAGAAATACAATGGCATCCGGCGTAATTCCTCAAATTTCGGTAATTATGGGTCCCTGCGCGGGCGGCGCGGTTTATTCGCCGGCTATCACCGACTTTGTGTTTATGGTTGAGAAAACATCTCAGATGTTCATTACCGGACCTCAGGTAATAAAGGCAGTAACCGGCGAGGATATAACAGCCGAAGAGCTCGGCGGCGCGTCGGCTCATTCGACAAAAAGCGGTGTTGCTCATTTCACCGCCCCGACCGATGAGGAATGTATCAAAAAAATAAAGGAATTGCTTTCGTACATTCCGTCAAACAATCTCGAGGGCACACCGTGCGATGTTCCGGAGGATGAGATCAACCGCATTTCGGAAAAGCTTACTTCCATCATTCCGGAAGAACCGAACAAGGCTTACGATATGAAAGAAGTCATAGCCGAGATAGTCGATAACGGCAAATTCATGGAATACCTCCCCGGCTTTGCTCAAAATATCGTTGTCGGCTTTGCAAAGATGAACGGCATGAGCGTGGGTATAGTGGCAAATCAGCCTATGGTAACGGCAGGATCGCTCGATGTCAATTCATCAAACAAAGCCGCAAGATTTGTACGCTTCTGCGACAGCTTCAATATTCCGCTCGTGACTCTCACCGACGTTCCCGGTTATCTGCCCGGCGTTGAGCAGGAGGCAAACGGCATAATCAGAAACGGCGCAAAGCTCCTTTACGCTTATTCGGAGGCTACCGTGCCCAAGATCAACGTCATTCTCAGAAAGGCTTACGGCGGCGCTTATATAGCCATGAGCTCCAAGCACCTCGGCGCGGATATGGTATTCGCATGGCCGACAGCCGAAATTGCCGTTATGGGTCCGGACGGCGCGGCAAATATCATATTCAAAAAGGAAATAGGCGCAAGCAGCGATCCCATCACCGCAAGAGCCGAAAAGATCGAAGAATACAGAAATAAATTCGCCTCTCCGTACGAGGCGGCAAAGCGCGGTTATGTTGACGATATAATCGAACCGGATTCCACCCGTCCGAGAATTATCGCCGCTCTTGAAATGCTTGCCGGCAAGCGCGAGACCCGTCCCGCCAAAAAGCACGGAAATATTCCGCTTTGATTTTGAAAGGGGATTTTAATTATGACAATAAGTGAAGCTTTATTGCAAACCGGTATGACCGCCGTGGTCGGCATGGGAACCGTTTTTTCCGTACTTATAATATTGATGCTTATAATCATGGTTATGGAGAAGCTGTTTACCGGGAATAAAACGCCGGCGGCGGGTCTGAAAACCGTTACGACCGCACCCGAAAAGGCGAAAATCGCCCCCGCTCCCGAAAAACCCGCTGCTCCGGCAGACGATGACGAAGAGCTTATCGCCGTGCTTACGGCGGCGGTGGCTGCAAGCCTCAATACCTCGACATATAATCTGAGGATAAAATCTTACAGAAGAATTGAAAACAATTCCACCGCATGGAACAAAGCGGGAGTAAGAGAAACGATAAGCAGCCGCGATTTTTAAATCGTAATATATTGAAAAAATTCTGTAAAAA
Organism: Oscillospiraceae bacterium; assembly: GCA_022508725.1. GTDB lineage: Bacteria > Bacillota > Clostridia > UBA1381 > UBA1381 > JAFLUR01. The sequence goes on along the minus strand of JAFLUR010000011.1, from coordinate 10,076 downwards.
TAATTATTTCAGGAGGATATTTGAAAATGAGAAAATTTAATATAACTGTAAACGGAAAATCTTATGAGGTGGATGTAGAAGAAATCGGCGGCAGCACGGCTGCGTATACTCCCGCACCGGCGGCGGCTCCGAAAGCCGCACCCGCTCCCGCAGCTCCGAAAGCGGCTCCCGCTCCCGCAGCTCCCGTTGCGGGCGCAACAAACGTTACCGCTCCGATGCCCGGAACCGTTGTTTCGGTCAAGGTCAAGGTCGGAGATACCGTAAAAGAGGGCGATCTCGTATGCATACTTGAAGCAATGAAGATGGAAAACGAAATTTTCGCCAACGGTAGCGGTAAGGTAGTGTCTGTCAGCGCGACAGCCGGCGCATCGGTAAACAGCGGAGATGTATTGGTATCTATCGCTTAAATATAAGTTTAAATTTTATGGAAAGTGGTGATACACAATGTTGGAAAGTATAATTGATTTTATGCGGAATACAGGTGTCGCGGCATTGATATTGAATGCCCGGGCAGCCATTGATGCGGGTAATTATCTTCAGGCGGTCGGTACTCCGCTGATGATTATTATTGCCTGTGTGCTGTTATATTTGGCTATCGTAAAAAAATTCGAGCCGCTGCTGCTCCTGCCCATCGCATTCGGTATGCTTCTTGCCAATCTGCCGATGCTCCCCGACTCTTCCGCAATCCTTATGCATACGGATCTTTTTACCGAACCGGATCTTATGATCGACGGTCATTTGAATATACAACGTATAGTTTCGGACGGCGGTCTGCTCGACCTGCTCTATCTGGGAGTTAAGCTCGGTATATATCCCCCGCTTATATTCCTTGGAATAGGCTGTATGACAGACTTCGGTCCCTTGATCGCCAATCCCAAAAGTCTGCTTTTGGGTGCTGCCGCTCAGTTCGGTGTATTCTTCGCATTCGGCGGCGCGCTGATACTCGGCGCTCTCGGTCTGGGCTTCGACGTATACGAGGCGGCATCCATAGGTATTATCGGCGGCGCGGACGGTCCTACTGCCATCTATGTCACAAAAACGCTCGCACCGCAGCTTTTGCCCGCCATAGCGGTCGCGGCATATTCCTATATGGCTCTTATCCCCGTTATCCAGCCGCCCATTATGAAGCTGATGACGACCGAAAAGGAAAGAAAAATCGTTATGAAACAGCTTCGCCCCGTTTCGCAGCGTGAGAAGATATTGTTCCCGATAGTCGTTACCATTGTTGTGGCGCTTATCGTCCCCGATGCGGTCGCTCTCGTGGGTATGCTCATGCTCGGAAATCTCGCCAAGGAATCGGGCGTTGTTGACAGAATCGCAAAAACGGCTCAGAATGAGCTTATGAATATCATTACGATATTCCTCGGCATTACGGTAGGCGCCACAGCCACAGCCGAAAGCTTTTTGAACCTTCAGACTCTCGGTATAGTGGTACTCGGACTTACCGCATTCTGTTTCAGTACATTCGGCGGTCTGGTATTCGGAAAGATCCTCTGCAAGGCTACCGGCGGTCAGGTAAATCCCCTTATCGGAAGTGCCGGAGTTTCCGCGGTTCCGATGGCAGCGCGTGTTTCTCAGGTTCAGGGTCAGAAAGCCAATCCGTCAAACTTCCTGCTTATGCACGCTATGGGTCCGAATGTTGCCGGCGTTATCGGTTCGGCTGTTGCGGCGGGCGTATTTCTCGCCATGTTTGGTAAATAAATTATTTTTAATTAAGAATAAAGGAGTGTAATATATGGGAAAACCTGTTAGAATTACGGAAACGGTATTAAGAGATGCTCACCAATCTTTGATCGCAACTCGTATGACGACCGAAGAAATACTTCCTATCGTTGAAAAGCTCGACGATATCGGTTATCATTCTTTGGAGGCATGGGGCGGAGCCACATTCGATTCGTGCCTGAGATTTCTTAACGAGGATCCGTGGGAAAGACTCAGAAAAATCAAAGACAAGGCAAAAAAGACGCCCATACAGATGCTTTTCAGAGGTCAGAATATCCTCGGCTACAAGCATTACGCGGATGACGTCGTTGAATATTTCGTACAAAAATCAATCGCAAACGGCATAGATATAATCAGAATTTTCGATGCGCTCAACGATATCCGCAACTTAAAAGCCGCTATCAACGCGTCAAAAAAGGAAAAGGGTCATGTACAAGCTACCGTATGCTATACAATAAGCCCGGTTCACAATATCGAAAGCTTTGTAAAGCTCGGCAAGGAGCTTGAAGAAATGGGCGCCGATTCCATCTGCATCAAGGATATGGCGGGTCTGCTTCTGCCCTACACGGCTTACGATCTTGTAAAGGCTATGAAAGAAAAAATCAAGATACCCATACAGCTGCATACTCATTATACATCAGGAGAGGCGTCAATGGTTTATCTTAAAGCCATCGAAGCGGGCGTTGACGTTATCGACTGCGCTATGTCACCGATGGCTATGGGTACGTCACAGCCGCCGACAGAGCCTATGGTTGCCGCTTTGCAGGGCACGCCCTACGATACCGGCTATGACCTTGACAAGCTCGTTGAAATATGCGAATATTTCAAGCCGCTCAGAGAAAAATATATCTCAAGCGGACTTATGAACACAAAGGTTATGGGTGTTGACGTAAACACGCTGAAATATCAGGTGCCGGGCGGTATGCTTTCAAACCTCGTTTCACAGCTTAAACAGCAGGGCAAAGAGGATAAGTATGACGAGGTTCTCAAAGAGGTTCCGAGAGTCCGCGAGGATCTGGGCTTCCCGCCGCTTGTAACTCCGTCAAGTCAGATCGTTGGCACACAGGCTGTTCTTAACGTTGTTATGGGCGAAAGATATAAGATGATCTCCAAGGAAACAAAGGGTATCGTAAGAGGCGAATACGGAAAAACTCCGGTTGAAATAAAACCCGAGATAGTTAAGAAGATTATCGGAGATGAAGAGAGAATTACCTGCCGTCCGGCTGACAATATTCCGCCGGAGCTTGAAAAGATGAAGAAAGAATGTGCCGAATACATCGAGCAGGATGAGGATGTACTCAGCTATGCATTGTTCGGTCAGGTTGCGACCAAATTCTTTGAATACAGACAGGCTCAAAAATACAAAATAGACCCCGATCTTGTGGACAGAGAAGCAAAAACGCATCCGATATAATTTCGTAAAACAGTAAAAAGCGGTGTTGCTTGATATGATACTGTCATATAAAAGCAACACCGTTTTTATATCCCGAAATTACGGAAACGTTTGTTTTCTTATTTTCCCTTATATTTTATCACCGATTCGATATCATAACCTTCAAGCTTTGAGCGTCCGTCCAAATCTTCAAGCTCTATAAGGAAAATCATTTTTGCCACTGTGCCGCCCAATTCCTCAATAAGCTCGGCAGCCGCCTTTATGGTGCCGCCCGTAGCTATAAGGTCGTCCACAACAAGCACTCTGTCCCCCGGTTTTATCGCATCCTTGTGAATTTCAATCGCAGCCGTGCCGTATTCAAGCTCATACTCCTTTGAAACGACCTCTCGCGGCAGCTTTCCTTTTTTTCTTACCATGACAAAACCCTTATTAAGAGCATAGGCGATAGGCATACCCAAAAGAAAGCCTCTCGATTCGGTTCCGGCGACCACATCGAAATCCAAACCCTCGACCGCTTTCAGCATACTGTCAATGGCAAGCTTCAATCCGTCCTTATCCTGAAATACCGATGAGACATCACGGAATATAATTCCTTTTTCGGGAAAATCAACTATATTTTCAACATAATCTTCTAATTTTTTCATAATACACAAACCTCCGCATTTATTTATTGTAAGGCAATTTTAACCTTTACAAAATAATTATACCACCGATTTCGGTATTGTCAATAAATTTTTCCGTAATAAAACAAAATAACCGCCCCTCGGCAAAGAAAGCGGTTATTGTAAAAATAATCAAAAAACTTTCGGCTGACCGTTTAAATCAACCTTTCTTTTATATTACCACACCCGCCTAAATATATCAATACTTTTTCCTCATATTTGTACAATGTTCAAAAATCCGTTTATTTTTCAACCGTAACTCTGCCGTTGTCCACCGATAATATTCTTGTATCCGATTCGACCTTTACCAAATCGGCGTCCGTACAGGTAATAAGCACCTGTTTGTTGCCTATGCTGCCCGATAAATACGCTCTGCGGCTTGTGTCAAGCTCACTCATTATATCATCAAGCAAAAGAACAGGGTATTCATCCTTTAAATTTTCAATATATTCGGTCTGCGCGAGTTTAAGCGACAATACCGCCGTTCGCTGCTGCCCCTGCGACGCATATATTCCCGCCGATCTGCCGTTTATCATAAATTCGGCATCATCCCGATGAATTCCGTACAATGCCGCGCCGTTTTCGATTTCACGGCTTTGATTATTTTCGAGTCTTTCGAGAATATCCCCGTCACAATTCGGGCGATACTCGATTTTCATATCCTCACCGCTGATATTGCCGTGAATTTCGGTTACAAACGGAGATATCCCCTCAAAAAATTCCGAACGGTATCTGCGTATAACCGTGCCCTTTTCGGCAAGCTGTGAATTCCAGACCGAAAGCACGGTATCGGAATGTATATGCTTGATTTTCAAATCCTTCAAAAGCATATTTTTCTGTTTAAGAATTTTATAATAATCTATCAATGCCGCGAGATAATTCGGATAAAGCTGACTTATCGCACCGTCGATAAACCTGCGTCGCCTGCCGGGAGAGCCTTTTACAAGCTCCAAATCCTCCGGCGAAAATATCACCGCATTAAAGTAGCTCATAAGCATGCTGAGCTTTGACACGGAAACATTATTTACGGTGATTTTCTTTTTTGCGTCGCGGCTTATGCGTATCACCGCCGAAAAATCACGGCTCAGCGATGAAAAATCCGACTTCACCGACGCAAATTCGCTTCCGAACATAATAAGCTCCCTGTCGGAGCTTGTTCTGTAGCTGCGTCCCTGCGTGAACATATACACAGCCTCCAAAAGATTGGTTTTCCCCTGCGCGTTATTCCCGTAAATTATATTGGTAAGCGGGGAAAATTCGACCCTTTCATCGGTATAATTTCTGAAATTATTAAGCAGCAAGGAATTTATACGCATATTATTCCACCGTTATTTCACAAACTTCATCGTCAAATTCCACCGTCACCACATCGCCCGGGCGAATCTTTTTCCCTCTCATCGTGCAGATCTCTCCCCCGACGCTCACCGTTTCATCATATATCATATCCTTTGCATCCGCGCCCGATTCCGCGATACCCGCAAATTTAAGCAGCTGATCCAGCTTTATATATTCGGTCGTTATTTTTATATTTTCCTTATGCATCGCAATTCCTTTCATAAAAACGGTATTCAGTTCTGAGTTCTCGACACATTTATTGCTCCGTCCATCATTGCAAGACGTTTCATTATTCTGTCAACATCATCCTTTTCGCATATCTCTACTCCCAGACATACCGTAGCTATCCCTTTTTTATTTACCTTTGCGTTTATCGAACTGCATGAAATGCCCATATCAAAAATAGTTGAGGATATTTCCTGTATAAGACCGCGCCGATCGTAAACATCTATCTGTATCAATGCGACATAAGAGCTGTTTCCGGATCGTTCCCACCGCACATTGATAAATCTGTCACGATCCTCCGGTGCAAGCGAATCCTCCCGGATATTACAGCAATCGGCTCTGTGTACCGATACTCCCCTGCCCTTTGTTATAAATCCCTTTATTTCGTCACCCGGAATGGGATTGCAGCATTTTGAGAGACGAACAAGACAGTTTTCGATCCCCTCGACAATAATTCCGTTGCTCGAATTTCGCACAGGCGTGACAGGGGCTTGCTCAAATTCATGTTCTTCGCCTTTTTTGTTTTTAACATAATCATCGCGCAGACGAAGAACTATCTTCTGTGCGCTGAGTCCGCCGTATCCGACACTTGCATACAGATCGTTTTCATCATTGAGATTATACCGCCTTAAGAGCTGTCCGAAGCTGTCGCTGTCAAAAAGCTGAGAATGTGTGTATCCGAGACGTTTCAGCTCCTTTTCGACCGCAAGCTTTCCGTGCGCGATATTCTCATCCCTGTTTTCACGCTTAAACCATTGATTTATTTTATTTTTAGCCTGAGTGGTACGCACTATTTTAAGCCAGTCTTTGCTCGGACCGGCAATATTCGCGGAGGTAAGTATCTCGACAATATCGCCGTTTTTGAGGATATAATCATTGTTTACAATTCTTCCGTTTACCTTTGCGCCGCTCATTTTATAGCCGATACCCGAGTGTATGCTGAACGCAAAATCTATAGGCGTGCTTTTTGCCGGCAGACACAAAACCTTTCCGTTGGGCGTGAACACAAAAACCTCATCGGCGAAAAGGTCAAGCTTTATATTATTGAGAAAATCATCGGTATCGATGGTTTCGACCTGAGTTTCAAGAACCTGTCTTATCCAGCTCAGTTTTTCATCCATTTCATTCGGTCCGGACACGCCCTCCTTATATTTCCAGTGAGCGGCTATACCCTCCTCGGCAATTCTGTGCATTTCCCATGTTCTTATCTGAATTTCCACGGGAACGCCGCCATGATCGAGATCATCTTCCCTGCTGCCGATAACCGTTGTATGCAGCGACTGATACATATTCGGCTTCGGCGTTGCGATATAATCCTTAAATCTGCCCGTTATGGGTGTATATATTTCATGCACCGTTCCGAGCATCGCATAGCATTCTGAAACGGTATCCACGATAATTCTTACGGCGAACAGATCGTAAAGCTCATCAAGGGTTTTATTCTGAACATACATCTTTTTGTATATGCTGTAAAAATGCTTTGCCCGTCCCGTCACCTGACCTTTTAAATTCAGTTCCGAAAGCTTTTTTTCAAGAGTTTCTATAATGGAGTTTATAAATTCCTCACGTTCCCGCTTTTTCTGATTTATGCTGTCACGCAGCTCCTGATACGCGACCGGGTCGATATATTTAAGCGACAGATCCTCAAGCTCCGCCTTTATTTTGGACATACCGAGCCTGTGCGCGAGCGGCGCATATATTTCAAGCGTTTCCTTAGCCTTTTCGCACTGTTTCGCAACCGACATATATTCGAGAGTACGCATGTTATGGAGTCGGTCAACGAGCTTTATTATAACCACTCGTATATCCTTCGCCATAGCTATAAACATTTTGCGCAGATTTTCCACCTGCTGTTCCTCATGAGTATTATATTGTAATTTTTTCAGTTTTGTGACACCATCGACAATATCCGAAACCGACTGTCCGAAATTCGCCTTTACATATTCTGTGGAATATGCCGTATCCTCGACAACATCATGGAGAAGAGCGGCGGCTATCGCGGTCGTATCCGTTGTCATATGTGCGACAATCTGAGCCACCCGTACCGGATGTTCGAGATACGGTGCGCCGGAGCGGCGTTTCTGTTCCTTATGAGCCTCTTTCGCAAGGGCATAGGCGCGCCTTACAAGTTCTGTATCGGCTGATTCATTCTGCGCCCGGCAGATCTTACAGATATCGTCTATAATGGCATCTGTGTCCAAAAATGATACCGTTTCATCACGCTTGATCTCCATACTGTCTTCCGGAATTATAATACTCATAACAAATCATATCCTTTCTGAACAATACAAAATTACGAATAACGCATATCCTTAAGCATAAGCTGCAAAGACTCTGTGCCGGAAAAATAATTCATATCCATGGTAAATGCTATTTCAACGGTATCTCCCACATTGAAAAATTCCGAATATCTTCCCATACCGAAACCGACCGCCTGAAAATACATATTGTTATGCTTGAATTTAATTCGTATATGCTTCTCATCGATCCCCATTCTTGACATTGACACAACGGTAAGTCCGGGCATTGAGAATACGGGCTTTGGATTTCCCACTCCGAACGGTTCAAGCTTTGCAAGGACCCTTGCGCTTTTGCCCGTAACATATTCCGGCATAATTTCCGAATCTATCTTTATATTTGTCTTCATCTTTTCGGCTGTGAGCACCCGGTTTGCATACTCGTTTATACGATTTTTGAATTCCTCCGTATCATCGGGGTTAAGACTGAGTCCCGCCGCTATTGCATGACCTCCGAAATTGGAAAGAATATCACCGCACCCGGCAAGCGCGTCAAACAGATTAAATCCCTCGATACTTCTTCCGGACCCTTTCGCCGAAAAATTATCGTCATAAGTAATGAGTATGCACGGACGGGAATACAAATCGCATATTTTCGAGGCAACAATGCCTATAACACCGTCATGCCATCCCTTTTTGCACAGAACTATTACCTTATTTTTCTCAAAATCACAATCCGACGCGATCATGTCTATCGCCTCATTGTATATTTCGACCTCTGTATTCTGGCGTTTTATGTTGGCATCATTAAGCTCTTTTGCAAGCGAGTACGCTTCATTGTCATCCTCGGATAAAAGCAGCCTTACCGCAAGCTTGGCATCGCCCATTCTTCCCGCGGCATTTATGCGCGGAGCTATCGCAAACGAAACCGATGTGCTCGTTATATCCTTATCCGCAATTCCGGCGATTTCGATCAATGCTTTTATTCCCTTAAAACGTGTGTTTTGAAGCATTGAGAGTCCCTTATCGACAATAATGCGGTTTTCATCCAAAAGCGGGACGACGTCCGCAATGGTTCCTACCGTAACTATTTCACAGTATTTGTTAAAATAGTCCGACGCTTTAAGGTTGTAAGAAACCGCAAGCGCGAGTATTACCTTAAACGCGACCCCCACCCCGGCAAGCTCCTTAAACGGATATTCACAGCCGGGCTGTTTGGGATTTATCACGGCATCCGCCTCCGGCAGTTTTTCTTTACAGGTATGATGATCGGTAATTATGACATCAACTTGTTTCAGTTTTGCGAATGATGTTTCCGCGACTGCCGTAATACCGCAGTCAACTGTTATAATAAGCTTTGTTCCGTTTTTTATAAGCTTATTTATCGCAGGAATATTCATTCCGTACCCCTCGTCAAAACGATCCGGAATATAATAATCCACGTTCGCATCCAATTCTTTCAGAAACATATACATAAGCGCGGTTGAGGTTATTCCGTCAACATCATAATCACCGTACACCGTGATCCGGTTTTTGGCGTCTATATGCTTCTTTATTATCTCCGCCGCCTTTTCGACATCCTTCAGACCCATAGGATGATGTATATGACTGATAGATTTTGATATATATGCCTTTACCTCCTTATCGGTATGTATGCCGCGGTTAAGGAGAATTGTTGAAATCATAGAGTTAAATCCGTATTTTTTGCTCATCGCGTCTATTTCATCTTTATTCAGCGATTTATTTTGATATATCCAATTTTTCAGTTCCATATTTGCCTCCGGATTTAATCGATAAAAATATATAATTATAATAATATTTCTATTATATCACCATATATACTTTTATTCAAGTAAAATTTTTTTACGATAAGATTACAAAATCTCCGGAAATTCAAAAAACCGACCTCCTTTCCGGATATTGGACCCGGGATTTCGGAGGTCGGTTAAAATTCACGGTATTTTTTTATTTTATTACTCTTACGCTGAGAACATCATCGATAACCGATATCTTATTCACAATTTCATCGGTTATTTCACTGTCAACATTCATCAATGTATATGCGTTTTCCTTTTTGCTCTTATTTATCATATCGCTGATATTTATTCCGGAGCCGGCAAAAATATTTGTAAATGTCGTGATTTTGCTCGGCACATTTTTATGTGCGATCGCTATTCTGCCCTTTTCGCCCAACGGAAGCGAGCAGTCCGGGAAATTGACCGAATTGGTAATATTTCCGTTTTCAAGAAAATCCGCTATTTCCTGAGCCGCCATAACGGCGCAGTTATCCTCCGACTCTATTGTCGATGCGCCCAAATGCGGTATCGAAATTATGCCGGGCAGGTTTATCGTTTCCTCATTCGGGAAATCGACCACATAGCAGCCTACCCTGCCCGATTCGATAGCCTCTTTGATATCCTTATTGTTGACAAGCTCACCCCTTGCGAAATTGAGTATTCTTACTCCGTCTTTCATAGACTCAATAGACTCTTTGTTGATCAT
>JAFLUR010000109.1 GCA_022508725.1 Oscillospiraceae bacterium | reverse complement strand
GGTCGCTTATGAGAACAAGGCCTATATCGGGATATTCAAAGCCCTTATGCAAGCTTCCGCGAATAATGACGAATTCCCCTTTTTGAAATTCTTTCCTGTCATGAATATATCTCGATTCAAAGCCCCTTCCCGAAAGTACCTTTTCGAGATTTTCACCCTTTGCGCGGTTTGACGCAAGAAGCACGACCGTGCCGTTTTTCTTTTTCCATTCGGCAAGATCGCTGAAAAGATAATCTATATTTCCGTGCATGGATACCGTTGTTTTGGTTACAAATGTTATAAGACTTTTATATGCGAAATCATCGCTTGTATGAGAGAGCGATTTAAAGGATACGGCGACCCTGCGGGATATGTCGGCTGTTATATCGCCGTATGATGCCTTGAACGGCATTTTCGCATCAAAAATAATGCCCTTTTCGCTCATATCGAGAAGCATTTCTCCGTGTTCCCAGTCGAGGGTATTGCTTATCTCGGATATTCTCTTGGGTTCCGCAATAAATACGATCGAGTCTTGGGGAAGATAGTCGAGTACGGTAGGTATCTTATCATAGATCATATACGCGTATTTATCCGCCGCGGCAAAATTATGTTTTTCCTCAAAATTCGAAATGTCACGCCTCAGCATTTCCGCCGTATTTTCGGCAATTGATTTTTTATTCAAGCGTTTTTTTAGCGCCGCGACTATATCGGCACATTTTTCGTTATCGAAAACAGCCTCCGAGCATACCGTTATATCGGTCGAATTTATCTGCTGCATGGACAGCTGCGTAACAAAATCAAATTCTCTGACGGAATCGACTTCATCTCCGAAAAACTCTATGCGAACCGGGTTTTCCATGAACGGACAGAATATATCGAATATACCGCCCCTCATCGAAAACTGTCCCACTCCCTCGACAATATCCTCTCTTGTATATCCCATAATTACAAGGTCGCGTTCAAGCTCTGAGGTATCGACTGTATCTCCGACCTTTATCGTCCGGAAATATCTGTTGAATATTCCGGCGGATACGGTATACCCGCATACCGCTTCAAGCGACGCGACCGCAACCGCGTCCTTTTCATTGAGAATTTTATAAAGAGCCGCTATGCGTTCGTTTTCGCTGTTATGTCCCTTTGCGTCAACATCATAAAAGGTATATTCTTTTGACGGAAAATACACCGATTTGACGCCGAAAAATTCAAGCTCATCTGCCATACGCTTTGCCTCGATATCGTTGTACGCAAGAACCAATCCTTTTCTTTCGAGATCCGCCGTAAGCGCGTAAATAATAACGCTTTGCGCCGATTCCGATATTCCCGCGACCGAAACGGGTGTATTTCCGTTTTGACACTCTTTCCTAAGCTCTCTGTATTTGTCGTATTCATTTATTATATTTCCGAAAAACATACCCGGGCTCACCTTCCGTTATATTTGTTCATTGCCGTATTGAGCTTATCGTTTACCATAAGCTCTGCCGCGTCCGCGGTTTTTATTATGACCTCCTCCAAAACCGGTATTTCGTCTTTGGTAAATCTGCCCAGAACATAGTCCGCAAGATCGTAATCTTTATGCTCGGGCGCACCCACGCCGATTTTTATTCTTGTAAACTCATCCGTTTGTAAAAGATATATTATGTTTTTTATTCCGTTATGCCCGCCGTCGCTGCCTTTCGTTCTTATTCGCATACGTCCGGCGTCCAGCGATATATCGTCATGAATAACAATTATATTCCGCGTGGGCACTTTAAAAAAGGAAACAAACTCCGCTACGCTTTCGCCGCTTAAATTCATAAATGTCTGCGGCTTTATAAGATATACCTTTTCGCCGTTTATATTACATTCTCCGTAGATAGCTTTGAATTTCAGCTTATTTATCTTCACATTGTATCGGTCCGCCATATAGTCTATTACTTCAAAACCTATGTTATGACGGGTCATTTTATAATTATCTCCCGGATTTCCGAGTCCTATGATAAGGTGCATGGTCGGTCCCTCCCTTTCGGTTTTTCTCGAACGCAAACAGGACATAATACGATGAGAAACTCATGTACTATGTCTCGGTTCACGATTTATTATATCACATTCTCACATTTTTTTCAACAGCCGGTTTCAACAAAATTCCGGAAATCCGTCATATTGTATTAAAGCAAAAACACGGAAAATGTCAGTAAAGCAAATCTCTCAGTGTTTTTACATCAATTCCGAACATTGATAAAAATTTGCCGTTATCGCCGTCCGAATAATCATAATAAATATCGCCGGACTTATATACCGCACAGGAATCGCTTGCGATCATCACCGTACCTTCCGTGCCGTCGCCTCTTGTCATTTTCAGAAAGGCGTCAAACGGACAAGCCGTACCTCCCTTGATCTCATTTGCGTTTGAAAATGCTTTTTCCAATTCCGTCAAATTACTTTTATCGGAGATCGTATAAGCATTTCCCCCCACAATCAAGCGGGCGTCAACCAAATCGTATATATCCCGGGGACCGAAAGCCACTGTCCCGGTCCCGAAAATATATTCCTCACCTAACGTTTCACCCGAAGCGAAACGACAAAGCTTTATATCACCGATATAAAAGCTTTCGCAGGTAAGATACCAAAAATTATCGTTTTCAACCGTACACCTTGTACTTGTCCATCCCTTTGCGTCGGGAAAATCGCTGTAGGTTCCGAAGTCGGAAAACGGATGCTTTAATTCGGTTTTGTTTGTTTCCTTGGCGTTTCCGTTTTCAAGGTCTATTATATAATTTTTAAAATCCTTGATATCGTCATAGGCGCCGACATTGACCAGCAAAGCCTCTCCGCCGTCGGCGGATACATACATGATCAACCCGAAATCCCCCTGCCGGAAATGAGCACAGTTAAGCTTGTTCAGATCAAAGCATTTTTCAATGCTTGACGTGCGGTGATTGTAAACGAATATTGCATCACCGTAATCGAAAACAATCCTTTCACCGTCGGCATAATCTATTTCCGCCATCATAGATCCAACAATGCTTTCACGAAATGAGCCTAACGCTTCATCCGACATTTTTAAATCATCATATGAAATATCATAACCGGCATCGTTCGGATCGGAAACGCACGCAACAGCTGCCGCGGCGCACAGTACGGCCGAAATAACACTGACATAAACTTTAGGCTTTTTATACTTCAAAATATTTTTTATCCTGCCCTTAATTCCCGTTTCTCCGAACGCGAGCGGACAAAAGGTGAAAGAACGCTTATTTGAGGCAAACGACAGTAAAGATGCCGAATATTCCTTTGACATTACTTTTCCGCCGGACAGCACCTTTTCATCACAGCTCATTTCCATATCCCGGCTCATAAGCATAAACGCGATTCGACAAAGCGGATTGAACCAATGTATCACCGAGATCAAAAACGCTGTCGGCTTTATAATATAGTCACGTCTTTTTATATGATACCGCTCATGGGCAAGCACATATTCCGTTTCATTTTCGTTAATACCGAACGGAATATATATTTTCGGATTTATCAATCCGAAAACAAACGGAGAATCGATTTTGTCCGATTGATAAACATTTTCCTTATAAATCACAGCGTTTCCGAGTTTAATGCGAAGCATTATATAAGACACGATACCGTAAAGCAGCAGCGCCGCAATTCCCGCAAGCCATATTACGGCGGAGATAAATATAATTATCTGCATCGGATTTACGCTTGCTGCGACATCGGAAGGAGCCGGAAGCGAGCCGTTTACGATTCCGTCCGTATAATCCAAACCCGTTGAAATTTGAGGAGACCGCATCATTCCGATATTTTGCGGTATATATTCAATCGATGCGCCTCCGGTTTCGGACATATTGAAAAAGCTCAGATTAAATATGCTGAATATATTTTTGAAAGACACGGGACAGCAAAGTCTGAACGCGCACACAGCCCACATCAAATACGAATATTTCTTGGGTGATTTTTTCAAAAAAAGCCTTAAAATCATTACCGCCAAAATAACATAGCTGCCGGTAATGCTCATATTGAGAACTTGCAAAAATACGGTTTCCATTTTAATCCTCCCTGTACAAATCGATCAGCTTTTTCAAGCTGTCAGCTTCTTTTTGAGATATTTTTTTCCCGCCCAGAAATGCGGTCAAAAAACACGGCAGAGAACCTGCAAAAGTGTTTTCCATAAATTTCTCGCTTCTGTAGCTTTGAAGCTCCTCCCGAGAAACCAACGAATTTACTTGTGAGTCTATGTTTTGCAAGAGTCCTTTTTCCGAAAGCTTTTTCAGTGTGCTGTAAGAAGTCGATTTTTTCCATCCGAGCTTATCCGCGCACAGCTCTGCCAAAGCTCTTGAGCTTAACGGCTCGTTTTCCCAAACGATACACATAAAACGATACTCGATTTCTCCGATTTTCAGATCCTTCATTAATTCCGCCTCCCATTTTGGTCGGTCACTGCCGACTAAATACAGTCTATCACAACCGACCGGAATTGTCAACAATTTTTTTCATTTTGGATTATGTTTTTTATACCAAGCTTTGAGCGATATTTCTCCATCAATTAAGGGAGGGCTGATTTAATGATAATAAAAAAATCATGTTATCATGCCGAAATTCGACATGATAACATGATTTTGACCGGCATTGTCCACGCCTTTCCGTACCGATTTGGTTTTGACGGCTTCAAAGCGGTCGAGAATCGATTTTCTCACACTTCAAAATTCAAGCTGACGCTGTTCCTTTTGGTTTTTGCATCATAGAGAAGCTCATCCGCCCTTTTAACCAACTCTTCCATCGTACCCTCACCGTAGTATCCGCCGACGCTGATCGACAAACGCATATCGGGAAAATCCGCCAATACGATCTCATTGACGGCACTGCGGATATTTTCCAGGCGCATTGCAAAGATGCTGTCGGGGATGTTGCGGAATACCAGTAGGAACTCATCACCACCCAAGCGCACCACCGAATCGGTTTCACGCACGCATGATATCATGGCATCCACGACAGCCTTAAGCGCCAAATCACCCGCATGATGACCCCATGTATCGTTGATGTCCTTGAATTTATCCAGATCAACATATGCCACGGCATGTTCACCGAGCAATGCGGCAAGCTGCTCATTATAGTATTGGCGATTGTACGCGCCTGTCAATGCATCCAGATAGAATTTGCGATTGTACTTGCCGATTCTCTCGACAAAATCGTTATTTTCAAATGCGCCGATCATGGTTTCCTCGGTCAGTTTGGCAAACATCTCGATTACGAAAGGCTTGTTCTCGATCTCGACGTACATCGCCGTAATCAGGTATATTTCCGAATCCGTAAACTCGAACTTGCGGACAAGTTGTTTTTTGCTCAGCGCGCGCATCGAAACGCAATGCTTGCAGCGAGACTCTTGCTTCCAAAAATCGAAACACCGACCGGGTTCGTGAACAATCTCACAGGCATTGTTGATGCCGCATTGTTTATCGGTCGGAGCCTCGATGATACGAACGGTGTCAAAAACCCTGCGCAGTTCAACGATCATCAGATTTATTTCCTCGCGTGTCATACAGCTTCCTCCTAAAAAATTAACTGATCCGGTTTTATTATACAACAGAATTGTAAATTTTTCAATAGGCCGTTGCAAAAATATTACGGAAATCCGGGTAAAACACCGCAAACGCAAATTCTGGGAGCAAAATTGATTTCCGTGTAATATCTTGACGCGGGAGCAAAAATATTATATCATATAAACAGAAACTACGCATATTTGGAGGAAAAATATGAAAACAAGACGAACATTACCGGCATGGCTGAAATATTTTTTCATTATTGTCAGCATATGTGCAGTAGGAGTTTTAATGCTTTATATACTATCCGATATACTTTTTACCAATCGGATTATTGCCGAGTTACCTAAAGCCAAATCCTCGGAATGCTATTATTCCGACGGCTTTCAAGACTATACCGACTATTGTAAATACCGTTATACGGATAAAGCCTTGAATGCCTTAGAGAAAAGTTCTCATTTTAAAAAAGTCTCAGAGGAGGATACCGCGGAAATTCAAAGTTATTTCGAAAACTTTGAGGGTTGGGTAAAATATGTAAAATATCGAGACAGCTATGATTTTGATAAATCTGTTATCTCTCCGGGTGATTATTTCTGTATTCAAAACAGGGATACCTACGAAAAATATGCACATTATCATGATAAATATGCCGCCTACAACGTCTATTTCTTTGATACGGAAACTTTGACACTGTACTTTATTCATAATAATATATAAGAACTGACCGATCCCGGAAAATCGATCGGCTCTCTGTAATTTTTTGATAATTTATACCGTTCAAAATTACGCAATATATATTGACCTTTTACAAATAATAAGTTATAATAAATACATAAAAGGTCGCAGACCGGATTCGGAGTTTGAGTTATGAGGAAAAAGATATTTGATATTATAGAACCGTCCGCCGGCAATAATAATTCCGGTTCGGCATACGACTGGTTTATGATGTCAATCATATTTATCAGCATTATTCCTTTATGTTTTAAAGGTACATATAAGCTTTCGGAAGCTGTGGATTTGTTTTGTTTGATTATTTTTATTGCAGATTATTTATTGCGTTGGCTTACTGCCGATTATAAGTATAACAAAAAAACGATACTGTCTTTTGTGAGATACCCGTTCGGATTGCCGGCAATTGTTGATCTTATTGCAATTTTACCGTCTGTTTCGGCAATTAACAGCGGATTTAAGCTGTTTAAGCTTTTCAGAATGATTCGGGCTTTCAGAGTTTTTCGTGTATTTAAAGCCTTTCGCCATTCAAAGAGTATAAAAATAATCGTTTCCGTTTTCAAAAAGTCCGAAGAATCCTTAATCGCGGTCGGAATTTTAGCGGTTTCCTATATAATAATATCCGCATTGGTAATATTCAATGTCGAACCAGATTCCTTCGAAAATTTTTTCGACGCTGTTTATTGGGCTACAATATCATTAACCACAGTAGGGTACGGTGATATATATCCCATAACTACGATCGGCAGGATCGTTACAATGGTTTCTTCGTTTTTGGGGATAGCCGTTGTTGCATTACCCGCAGGTATAATTACAGCGGGGTATATGCAGGAAATAGAAAACGAAAAAAATAATTCGGAACAATAATCAATACAAAAAACCATACAGCTCAGATGAGAAAATCATACCGGAA
>JAFLUR010000108.1 GCA_022508725.1 Oscillospiraceae bacterium | reverse complement strand
TTTGCGGCAACCTTTCCGCCGGTGTCCGATAAATGCCACACATCAACTTCTATCTCCGTCATATTTGCGTCCGCTTCCTCCTCCGTTGCAAACGGCTCGCCTCCGTTAAATACACGGCTTTTTTTATAATCCGCGGTATTTCCCGAGCTCTCGTACGATACCGGCAGCGTTACAGGCGAAACGCGATCATGCAGCTCAATTACTTTTTCATTATCCTCATTTTTATCATTCTTCTCCGTTTCCGACCGGGAATTATTGTCATCTGTATCCGGACGTTTCGCAGGAGCCGGAGTTTTTACGACATTCTCGTCAAATTCATACGGCATACCGAATATGCTTGTCCCGTCACTCATTACAGCCTCGACAACGGCGGACAGTCCTTTCGTATCCTCCGTTCTGCTGTTCTTTATTTTTATATTATTGTCAAAAGCTATCGCATCGGATACCGTCTTTCCGTCTCTTTTGAGCAAAACTCTGTATGTATTCGCTCCGCTTATCTCTGTCCATGATATGCCGACTCCGTCCGTGCCGTCCGCCGAAATTATACGCGGCATTTCCGACCTTTCTTTCCGGCTGCAAAACGCCGACAGGACACGCTCGACTATAACGATAGCCTGTTCGCGTGTTGCATATGCCCCCGGCATAAGGGTATTTTCCGATACGCCCGATATAATATTGTTTTTCACAAGAAATGCCATATCTTTTTCTGCCCATGAGCTTATTTTATCCCTGTCCGCAAATCTGTCGATACACCGCATATCCTCTTCGGACGTTTCCGCCGCAATGCCCGCGCTCACAACGGCGCTTACGATCATTTTTGACATTTCCTCGCGCGTAACAGCCTTGTCCGGATCAAAAATCGTACCTCCCACTCCGGATACAATCCCCAGACCGTATGCCTTTACAACAGCCTTGTTGTCACAATCGGAAAACGGATTTTCCGATCGGTTGCCCGATATTTCACTTCCGCCGAGAATATCGTATAATTTTACGGATAATTCACAGAACTCGCTCCGTGTTATGTTTCCTTTCAAATCACCCGCCGCGACCGAATGACAAATAATGCCGGCAGATGACGCATTTTCAAAAGACTCCAATGCCCAGTCGCTTATAAACGCAGCTTCCGAAGTAATTCCCGACAGACAAACCGAAATCATACACAACAACCCAATAATTTTTCTTATGCCGTTATTCATCAAAAAATCACGCCTTTCAATACAAATATTGCCGGATACCCCTGAAACTGCCGGGGTATCGCAGTTTTCCGGGATATCCGCAATACTGTAATTATAATATTTGTTAAAAAATTTGTCAATTAAAATTCTGTTTCAGAAAAAAAACAATATCATGTCATTTCATCGTTTGCAAAATACCGTGCCGGGAACGGTATATAAAAATCACGAAAGCATTTTCAATGCGCTCTTAAATCCAATCCCAAAACAAAATTACCCTCTCCCCATGAATATACCGTATAATAATCGTCTCCCTTTATATCCGTATCGAATGATACGGTTCCGTGCTCGATGAACCGGATATTTTTATCTGTCTGTTTTTCGACTATGCACTCGTACTCCTTTTCGGCGTATCGGGAATAGTATGCCTGCAAATCCTCCTGCGACAGTTCGCTTTTTATCAATATTCCGCCGATATACTGCATACCGTTTCCGTTGCCGGTCAATTTCCCGGCCTTTGAAAATAATTCGACATACCTGGTTTTATCCGGCAATTCAATATCTTTGATTTTTTCAGCCGTTTTATGGGCAATAACGTTATTTATAACCGGGATCGATATAACGGCCGCCAATGGAATAATCACCGTCATTCCGAAAAGTATCCCGATTATTCCCGTGATTTTTTTCATATTGCAAGTCCCCTTTAATATTATTCCGCAATTGTAATCGGGACAGAGCTTTGTGCCCTGTCCCGCTGTTTTGTGATATGATTTGAAGCATCGGGAAACGTCGGCTCGACATAATCAATCTTCCCTATATACATCACATCATCCGTAATATTCGATATCTATATTTCCGTTTTTATTCTCCTTATATTTAATTCCGCTGATACCGTCCAATGCCGCTTTCATGCTGTTCTTTCTGTTACCGGCAAGAGAATTGCGCTGCTTGACCATCGTATTAAAATAATTTTCCGTATCCGCATTACGCTCCGAAAGCATGGTATTTAATATCTCTTTATCGGTTGCAAGAATAGACAGCTGATACTCGTTATATTCCTCAAACCCTGCCGGCACTTTTTGTTCCGAAAGCGCGTTGAATACCACATCAACGCTGTTAATTTGTTTATTCACCGTTTCCGCATCCGGTATTTCTCCGTCACTGTACAATTTAAACACCTCCGCAGTGGAGGATTCGGTGCTTTTGCTTAATTCCAGATAATCTATGACCTCTCTGACCGTAGGAGGCGACTGCTGCCCGTTTCCGTTTTTTTCGTGAAACTCAACTATTTTCGGAAATACAACGATGGTTAAAATTATTACCGGAAGAACAAAAAAAATGTTGAACCGCCTTTGTCTGTTCTTTTCCGGTTTGGAAGCTTTCAGTATTTTTCTCTCCCTGTCCTCGTAAATCTCCGTTCTGTCTTTGTAATGCTGCTCCGCGCGCCGATAATTGCCGTCTTTTCTGTCCATCGGATATGACCCTTTCAAAGTATTTCGATATCGTAAATATTATAGCACCTTTGCGTGCGTTTTGTCAACATCGTCAAAAAATTTTTCAAAAAATAATCTCAAAAAGCGATCGAAAATCATTTCAATTTCTCGTACACCGGTATAATTTCGACAGGAGCCGCCGCCGTGATCGTCCCGCCTCCCGTATAAACCGTGTTATCGTGAATATTCCGCCATTCTCCCTCGGGCAGATATACCTCCCTCTCGGTCATTCCCCGGTACAGCACCGGCGCAACGAGATATTTCGGACCAAACATATATTGGTCGTCAATGCTCCAGCATTTTTCATCATCGGGAAACTCGTAAAACATCGTCCGCATAACCGGCGAACCGTTTTTGCTTGCCTCATCCATGACCGACTTTATATAGCTTTTCATACCGAGACGTATATCGAGATACTTCTTTAATATCCGATATACCTCCTCGCCGTAGCTCCACAATTCATTCGGTCTGCCCGTATCGGAAAATCCGCCGCCGTAATCAAGGTCGGACAATCTCGGAATATCATGCGGACCCCTGTCGCCGTGCATACGCAGCACCGGGCAGAACGTTGAAAACTGAAACCATCGTATAAGCAATTCGTTAAAATGCTCGTCGGTCACATCGCCGAAAAATCCGCCCGTATCGGATACCCACCACGGTATTCCGGCAATGCCTATGTTAAGACCCGCGCTAAGCTGATCCCTGAGAGCGGTAAATGTTGATTTAATATCTCCCGACCACACAAGCGCGGCATATTTCTGACTGCCCGCCCATGCGCAGCGCAGAAGATTTACAATATCCGTCCGACCCTCTTTTTTCATTCCGTCATAAAACGCCTTTGCGTGCGCCTTCGGATAGCTGTTTCCGACCTTTAACGCCGGTCCCGTATAATGGCGGTAATGCTCAAAATCATACGCTGAATATTCCGGTTCCGCCTCGTCGAGCCAAAACATATCAATTCCGTAATTGTAATAATTCTCCTTCACCTTGTCCCATATAAACTCACGCGCCTCGGGATTTAATGCGTCATATATAACCGTATCGCCTTGAAAATCAAAGCACTGAACGGAGCCGCGCTCGGTCCTCACAAAAAGTCCGCGTTCAAGCATTTCCCAAAAATTGACGCTCTTTCTGTCCACCGTCGGCCATATCGATACCATACACCGCACACCCATTTCCTTCAGCTCGTCAACCATGGCCTGCGGGTCCTGCCAATACCCGGGATCAAAGCTCCAATCACCCTGACGTATCCAATGAAAAAAGTCGATAACGATGACATCAAGCGGTATTCCCCGTCTTTTATATTCCCGCGCGACCTCCAAAACCTCGTCCTGCGTGCGGTAACGCAGCTTACATTGCCATAAACCGAGAGCATTTTCGGGAAATTCCGGCGCGCGTCCCGTTACGGCGGTATAATTTTCGACAACAGCCTTGGGAGTATCGTCCGCCGTTATCCAATAATCAAGCTCTTCCGATAATTTAACCGTCCACTGCGTATAATTCGCTCCGAACATCACCTCGCCGATGCCCGCATTATTCCATAAAAATCCGTAGCCCTTGTTTGAAATGTAAAAAGGTATGCTTATCTGTGAATTGCGCTGTGCCGTTTCAAGAATACACCCTTTTAAATCAAGATTCGGCTGCTGATACTGTCCCATGCCGAATATTTTCTCGCCGCTTTGAGCTTCAAAACGCGCGGTAATGCTGTAGTCATTTCCGCTGACAGGCTTAAATTCCCGCGCCGACACCTTCATGCTCGGACTGTGCCCGTTTGCTCCGCACCAATCGCGGTAATATTCTTTCAGAATGGATCTGCCGTTTTTAAAAAATTCCATCCTGCCGCTTTCATGAAGCTCCGCGCTGATTTTTCCGTTGGAAATAACAGCTTTATCGCCGTCAATAACCACCTCCGCGCCGGACTCACCGGACACATTTTCCTCCAATGCGCCGAGGCTTGCGCTGAAATCCGCATTGTGCGTCGCTCTTACACGAAGCGCATTCACTCCCCACGCCTCGATCGATATCGTTTCGTTCCTCCGGCGCGCGATAAGAGCGCCGTTTTTATTGAAAAAATACATATAAATCCCTCCGTTTGCTTGACATCAAGCAATATTTTCAATATAATTATATTATATTGATCCTCCAACTGAATCTTGAATTTTTCTGCTTGCCCAAACTGTGAAATTCTTCGTCAAAAAACCCTGAAAAACCCGAGTTTTCTTGAGGTTTTCTTCCTTGACTTTCACAGTTTGTTCTTTGTATAAATTATTCAAGATTTAATTGGGGGATCAATAAAATCACACTCAATTCCGCAAGGTTTTACCGGTCACCCATGCAGCCGGGCGAAAAACCGGTGCGTTCGCGAAGCGCTTGCGCTGAAGAATAAGCGTATATTTTTTTTCGTAAATTATTTTTTGATATTTGATTTATTCGGTGCTTCCTTAAATCAATTGTAGCGCAATATTCAAAGACTCACCGTAAACACGGCGCAGCATCGGAATCATCGACCGGCGCGCCGTGCCGATGATGTAGGCTTGGGAGTCGGCGCCGCTGAAGGCTGCATCGAAAGCACCTCATCATTGGGCGGCTCTATAGCTGTCGGCGTCAATGTCGGACGAACCGCAAGCTCTGCTTTATACTCTTCTATCTGCGCCTCAAGCGCCGCTATTCGATCATCCTTTTCTTTCAGCTGCAATTTCAGCTGCGTTATCTCCTGCACATTATCCTTAACCGCATCGGCAACATCCTTCTGTCCCGTTGCCCCGAAAAATATCGTAAGCCATACAACGGTTCCGATAATAACAATAACCGAAATAATTATAATAAACCTCTTTTTGCTGTCCCGCTTTCTTTTATTCTGAAAATTTCCGTAATACACTTTCCTTTGCATAAAAATTCCTCCACGATCTTATATTTCGATCACATCATTATTAAAAAATAAATACAAATATGCGCCCTTTACCTTTTTATCGGTAAGGGTCTCAAGCGCTCTTTTATAATATTCGAGCTGACCTGAATATCTTTCTCTTATTTTCTCTTTATCGGTATAACGGTCGGTCTTATAATCCACAAGCACCGTTTCGCCGTTCTCCTCAAAATAACAATCTATTATTCCCTGCAAGAGAATTTTCTCGTTTTTCATATCATCGCCGAAATCGGTATTCTTCATTACCTCTGCGACGCTTATCGGTATCTCAAATCTCACCTCACGGTATACCCTATGTGAGCAAAGCATTCTCTTGCCCGGATCCGATTTAAAAAACATTTCTATCCTTTTACCGTCAATATACTCAGCCTCTTTTTCGGTAAACAATCCCTCATTTGTCATACGCTTTATTTCATCTTCTATATACGGAATATCCATAATCGGCTTTAACCGGATATTCTGCATTGCCGTATGCATGATAGTGCCTTTCTGCGCCGCCTCTATATCATTATCCTCCAAAAATTGAGGCTTTTTCACCGTAATTTCATTATCCCTCAAAAATTGAAGCTTTCCCGCAGCAATTCCGTAATCGTTCTCATCATTCTCTTCCGAAAGCGCTCTTCTTTTCATTTCCGTTACCGACATTTTGGCTTTAATTCCGATAAGAGGCGCATATTTATACTTAAAGGAAAAGATATTTGATATATCCGGTTCCGCGTCCGTATTGTTTTCTTCCTTTTGTTCATCCGCAGCGCAACAAAGCTCACTTGCCGAAATCCTGTTCATATTCCAGTATTTCCCCGAAACAAGAGCATTATGTATGATCCAGTCACCGAAACAGCACGCCTTCGCCGGGTGCATATTTTTGTATTTTTCCCCATCAAATTCGCTGCTGTTTGGAACAGCCGTTACTATCAGCTTTTCTCTCGCTCTTGTGAGCGCAACATACAGGATTCGCATCTCCTCCGATATCATCGCCCTGTACTTTTTTCGCTTTATAATGCTTTTTATTATTGTGGGATAACGACTGTGTTTTTCCGGATCGGAATGATCGAGTCCCATTCCCAGCTCTTTATCGAGCAGAACCGTATTTGACAGATCGGTCGTGTTGAATCTTTTCATAGCCTGTGAAAGAATAACCACGGGAAATTCAAGTCCCTTGCTTTTATGTATACTCATTATCCTTACAACATTATGAGTTTCATTTATAAGGTTTGCCGCGCTCATTTCAATTTCCTTATCTATCATTTTTTCCGTAAACCTCATAAAATTGAATAACCCCTTAAATCCGGAATTTTCAAATATCCTTGCGCGGTCAAAGAGCAGTACCAAATTCGCGCAGCGCTCTTCTCCGCCCGGCATCGCCGCGCATATATTGTAAAATCCCGTTTCCTCATATATGGTCCATATAAGCTTATCGCACGGCATATACTTGGCATATCCCCTAAACCGCTTAATATCCTCCGTCAATTTTACAAGCGTTTTGTTTTTTTCCTCACAGACGGCCCGTAAAGGAAATATATGGGAAAATACTTTATGCACGATAAGCCGCTGTCGGATGTTGAGCGGGCGATGACACAGGTCCCCAACGGTGCGT
>JAFLUR010000107.1 GCA_022508725.1 Oscillospiraceae bacterium | reverse complement strand
AAATATCCTCAAGACTTTATAAAAAGGCGGAGGGACACCGCTGCGAGGGTGCCGAAACCGTAATGTTTATTCTCGGCTCCGCATATCATACCGCCGCTCTTGTTGCGGATGAACTTCATGACGAGGGTATAAAAGCCGGGGTATGCACGATAAATGTATTAAGACCCTTTCCCAAAAAGGAGATATGCGAATATATAAGAGGCGCCGAAAATGTTATAATCTGCGACCGTCAGGACAGTTACGGAGGCGACGGCGGAAATATGAGCTTTGAGATAAAATCCGCAATGCTTGACGCAGGTATACAAGCAAGGGTTATTACAAGAATATACGGTCTCGGCGGTCAGGATTTTCTTCCCGAGGATGCGCGTTCTCTTTTCACCATGGATTTCGGAAAATGCGAAAAATTCGATTATATAGGTCAAAATCCGGGTTCGGATGTGGATATGACTCCCTATTTCGATCCTATAAAAAAATCCGACGCTCAATCTCCGTTTACCTTTTCGATAAACGGCGCAGAAGAAAATATGACAATAGGGACACTTGCACAGGTGACCTGTATGCCTCAGAGAATATCTCCCGGACACGGCGCCTGCCCCGGATGCGGTATTCCGGTAAATGTAAATCTGCTGCTTAAAGGCATATCCGGAAACGTGGTTCTTCTGTTCCAGACAGGATGCGGCATGATAATAACGACGCCATATCCGAAAACCGCATTTAAAGTACCTTATCTGCACAATCTCTTTCAAAACGGCGCGGCAACGCTTTCGGGACTTGAAAGAATGTTTGAGAGCCGACGCCGCAGAGGCGAGATACCCGATGAGGATATAACCTTTGTTATGGTAAGCGGCGACGGCGGAATGGATATAGGCATGGGGTCGGCAATAGGAGCGGCGCTCCGAAACAGCAATCTGATAATATTCGAATACGACAACGGCGGATATATGAACACAGGCTATCAGCTTTCATATTCAACACCCAAAGGCGCGAAAAGCTCCACTTCCCATGTCGGGAAAATGCAGTACGGCAAAAGCTTTTTTCATAAGGATACACCGGAGATCATGGCGGCTTCAAATACCGCATATGTTGCCACAGTCGCCGAAAGCGAGCCTGTCGATTTTATAAAAAAGGCGGCGAAAGCGCAGGCATACGCAAGGGAATACGGCACCGCATATATAAAGGCATTATCCGCCTGTCCGCTTAATTGGAACGATCGTCCCGATACCGAAAGACGGGTCATCGACGCTGCGGTAAAATGCCGGTATTTCCCCCTTTACGAGGTATGCCGCGGTATAACAAAAATCACGGTCGATCCGGGCGACAAAAAAATCCCCGTAAGCGAATGGCTCGGCATGATGGGACGCACAAAACATCTTTTAAAGGATGAATATGCGGATATTCTTGCGGATATTCAATCCGAAACAGATAGGCGCTGGGAAAGGCTTGTTGAAAAAAGCAGAAATCCGCTGCTTTAAAAACTCGGATATCGAAAAATTTCAACATTTATCAACAGCCGGAACGCCCGCATATTTCGTTAAAAAAATGCTCCGTCCCCGGATATTTCCACGGTTCGGAGCATTTTTTTCGGAAAACACCGGCTTAAAATCAATCACAAAAATAATTTACGAAAAAATATGCGCGTATCCGGCGCACGCATACACACTCCGCCGCTTCCGCCGAATTATTTTTCGAGCTTTGATCTATCCGGTAGTTCCCGAATTATTTTATTTTATCAAGCATCTCAATAAGCCCGTTGCACATTCCTCTTATGCTGGACTTATAGCTCTCGACTTCCATTTTAAGACTGTCATATGATGATTTCAGCTTGCTTACCTCATCATTTGCGCCCTTTATAACATTTGCCGCTTTAAGTTCAGCCTTTTTCACAACGGTATTTGCGTGTTCCTCCGCGTTCTTCTTTACATCATCACTTGCGGATTGAGCAATTATGATCGAATTTTGCAATGTTTCTTTCATGGTTTTATACTCGGAAAGAGAATTCTTAAGCTGAGTAATTTCAGCCTTTAATTCACTGTTTTCGGTATAAAGTGTTTCATAATCTTTTATTACGAGATCTATAAAATTATCGACCTCATCATAACTGTATCCCCGAAAGCTTCTTTCAAAGGTTTTATTTTCAATATCTACCGGTGTCAACATTATAATATACCTCCGTTATTTATAAAATTTCAATACAATATGCAGACGTCCTTTGGAAGTGGTTTTTCCCACCGAGTGTACGATAAATCTTCCGTATCTTCTTAATGATACCAAATCTCCCGGCTTTACTTCCTTGGACAAATCAACGCACTCTCTGTGATTAAGCATCGCGCACTTGCCCTGTATCAGTTTTACCGCAGCGCCTCTTGACAAATTATATGCCGCCGCAATGATCGCGTCAAAACGCATTGATGCGCATACCTCATCTTTAAAAATATATTCTTGTTGGGGAATAAATATTTCTTCTCTTTCCGGTATTTCGCATTTTACACCGCAGCTTCCTATTTTATTCAGTCCGCGCACAATAAACTCCGCTATATCTTCACACACGAATACATACGCATCATTTTCGTCTGTTTTAATATCACCTGTTTTTGTGCGTTCTATTCCTAATCCCAGTATAGAACCGAGATAATCCCTATGAGTCAAAGTCCGGGAATATTTTTTTGATATTTTTATACATGATATTGGAAATTCGTTTATATCCGGTTCCTCCCAATCGGGAAAAGCCCCGAAAATAACACGTTCCGCATCATTGTATCCACCGTAAAACATTCCGTTGCCTATAGGCATATTATCTCTTATATAACACATTTCCTCCTGTGTCATAAATGTCGAAAACTTAGGTTTTGAGTATTTATCGCAAAGCGAAATTATATCCTTTGCCTTTGACAAAAGAATTTTATCCAAACCGGCATCTCCCCTTATATCATCTGTCTTCCTTCATCGGCAGGACATTTATATACTTTATAAAAAACAGCGCGTCGGCAAAAGCATTTTGTAAAAGAATAACAATTTGCCGTAAATCACGATTTTTACGGTGTTTATTTGAATAAACGACAAAATTTGCATAACATTCCAAAAAAATCAGCCGTTTTTTATAAACCGACTGATTTTTTCAGATATATTATTTTACAGTATCCGAAACAAAATCTCCTTCCAAAGACACATTCGACGGCGCTGCCGAAAAAATCCCGTCGGTCAGCTTTTTCATATCACCGTCTATACCCATAACGACACCTGCAATAAAATCAACAATTCTTCTTGCATCCTCCGTGTTTTTTACATTGGTGACATCAAATAATACGGCCTTTCTCTCTTTCAGACTGTTTGCGATCTCCTCGATCTCCTTAAAGCTTGTCGGTCTGAAACCTACTATCTGCATAGGGTGATTTGCCGGCATACTTACAACCTTATCCTTTCTGAAAGAATAAGAACGTTCCGCCACCCCATTATCCGTATAATCCTCATAATCAGCCTCAACGTCATTTCCCAACAAAAAATCCTTTGCCTTTTCAAACATTGTTACCATTATCAGTAAACACCTCCCGGATATAATTAATTACTTCGTTTTTGTATAATCTCTCTGTCCAAAGACAGCGCTTCCGATTCTTACCAGATTTGCTCCCTCACATATAGCGTCCTCATAATCTCCGCTCATGCCCATGGACAAATATTTCATACATACATTATCGTACTTTTTTGACCGATTGTCAATATATATACGATAAATGTTAGCAAAATGTAATCTATTGGACATACCCGTGTCAAGTTTGGGCGCTACCGTCATAAGTCCCGATACCCTTATACTTCCGCATAATCCCGCATGATCAAGAAGCATATCCAATTCCTCCGGCTTTATACCGAATTTTGTTTCCTCACCGGATATATTTATCTGTATAAGCACCTCGGTAATTTTGTCCGCCTTTTCGGACAGACGGTTTATCTCGTCCATCAGCTTTATGCTGTCCACCGAGTGGATAAGCTTTACCTTATCGATAATATATTTGACCTTATTTGTCTGCAAATGACCTATAAGATGCCAATTTACAGGCTTTATATCCGGATATTTCCTTACAATTTCCTGCGCTCGATTCTCTCCGATATCGGTTATTCCGCAATCAACAGCCTCGTTTATAATATCCGCCTCATGAGTTTTTGTGACGGCAACAAAGGTTATGTCCTCCGCACGCCGTCCGGATTTTTCCGCTGCCGATGCGATTTTTTCTCTTACCTCACATATCCTCTCGCTTATGCTCAAAATATCACCTCTTTCTCCCGTGAAACACCTAAGGAAACACTGAATAAATAAATATCAAAAAATAATCCGGCTATCTTCTGAATCAGCGTTTCCCCAATCGATCATCATTCGTCAAAAGCGTCCGTAAAACTTCACCTCTCACCTGTACCGCCGAAACGGAAAACATTGCGAATGTATTCGCCGCTGTGCGTTCGGAAAGCGCTTATTCAAATATGACCCGGAAACAATTTGCGAAAAGCCGTACACACAAGCGCGCCGGTGTTTCCGTAAAATATAATTTTCTTTAAAACTGTTTTATTTTTCTCCGACAACAATAATATCATTCTGTCTTATTTCACCCAAGGTATCATCATCGGAAGTTATTATCACAAACCCTTCCGCTTCATTGGTATATATAATTCTGCAAGGCTTAAATACATCCTCCGTATTTTTGCTTATCATTACACCTGTTTGATTATCCTTAACTCTTATGGCATATATCGGTACACGATAACCGGTATAACTGTTGAGTATGACCTCAACCTCGCATTGCCTTAATGAAAAAATACCTTCAACATATTTTTCGCATTTAATAAACAAAAGCACCTCCCCGTTTTCCTCTCCGGATATCAAATATATCTCCGCACTTACTTCGCTGTCCGGCGCGAAAGAAAATCTGAGAACCACACTGTCGCCTGCCTTTGATTCGGAGAGCTTGTCCGCCGATGTTTTCATAACAATATACCACCGGTTATTATCGACCGTTTTGCATATCTTGTCACCGCCGGTCACACTTGTCGGAATTACCCGGTCAATATCTCTTGAAAGCGCGTCAAAGTCCGCAACAGTCATGTTTTCCATCGACTCGGGAGTCAAAATATCCTCAAATCCATCCGTTCCGTTTATAAACACGCCCGCCTCTTTGGAATAAATATCACTTTTAAGCGTACCGATTTTTGATTCGAGCGCGGCTTTTTTGTTCTGAAGCTCCTTCAGGTCCTCTTCCTCTTTATTTATCTCAGTATTTCCTTGCCGTATTGCCTTTATCTCCGACTTTATCGAATATATCTCCCCTATATCGCCGTTATAAACAGCCTCCGCAACATTGTTTATGCAGTTAATGACAATGCTTTCATCGGACATATCGGAATTTTGCATGGTCTTTGATGCGTTTGCCTTTATGCTTTGTATTTTTTTGTCTATATTATTGATTTCTTTTAATATATCGGTATCGACCGACGCATTATATATCGTGACAATTTTCCGCTGCTTGCCTACCCTTTCGCCGTCCGAAAAATATGTATAAATCATTCCGCTTTTTGACGCCGTATTTACCGACTCATTTTTTATCAGAAATGCGTCCCCGCTTATACTCTCCTCATATTCCGTTACATACGCCGTCTCGGTATTTACCGGAGCGCGTACATATCTTACTCCGTAAAATATGACAACTCCCATAGTCACAAGCAATATTAAAAATATACCTCTTCTCATTGCCACAACCTCCGGAAAAATGTCATGTAAATATTTTACAAAAACGTATTTGTTTACATAAAACCGTTTTCAGGGTACAAAAACACCCAAAAACGAAAAAACATAAAAAACCGGAAAAAATCATGCATATAAACTAAATATCCCGGTATTTAAACAGCATCGCCGCACCGAGAATACCCGCATCATTCGCAAGCTCCGCCGCTTTTATCTCCGCATATCCGGTATCCTTTGTAAACACCTTATCTTTAACCTTAGCGCGGATCGGATTGAGCAGATACTCACCCTCTTTGGATATTCCTCCGCCTATTACGATCATCTCAGGCTGAAGAATATTTATAATGTTCGCGATCCCCACACTGACATACTCTGTATATTTATCTATAACTTCTTCGGCTGTTTTGTCGCCCTTTTTTGCCGCCGTGAATGCTGTCATTCCGTCTATGCCGCTCTTTGATGCGATCTCGGCAATAATACTGTCCGGATTTTTATCTGCCGCCGCCTTTGTATACCTTATAAGAGCCGTGACCGACGCATAAGCCTCATAACAGCCTTTGTTTCCGCAGTTGCATTGTTCTCCGTTATATACGATCGTAGTATGACCGATCTCGCCCGCGGCGCCGTTGAAACCGCCGTTTAACTTGTTGTTGATTATAATTCCTGCTCCGACACCCGTGCCGAGAGTGATCATGACCACATTCGCGCAGCCTCTCGCCGCGCCGGACTCCGCCTCTCCTATCGCCGCGCAGTTCGCGTCGTTATCAACAAAAACATCGGCATCTGTATACCTTTTGAATTCACCGCGAAAATCAAATTCCGCATTTGTTATATTGACCAATCTGCCGGTTTTTCCGTTTTTTACATCCGGCGCTCCGGGCGCTCCTATGCCTATGCTCTTTATTTCGCTCACATCGACTCCCGTTTTTTTGCACAGCTCCGATATGACCTTAAAAATATCGTCCGTAAGCTTTTTATCCGATATGCCCTTTGAAGTCTTTACAGCTTCTTTACATAAAATACTGCCGTTCGAAACAAGCCCCACGGCAATATTCGTTCCTCCTATATCAATTCCTATATGCAAAACTCTCACTCCCGAATCAACCGCGGGTAAGATAAACCAACGCTCCCGCCGCATTGTAATTATTTCCGAGTATATTCATGATAAGCTTATTCTTTATAAAATCTCTCTTCCGGTCTTTCAGCAAATCCGCTATCCATGTCACGATCAAGGCATCGTTGAGCTTGATTTTTTTCTGTGTAAGAATATTAAGTATGCTGTCCTGGGAAAACGCATCCTTAAGCCTTTGATAATATACATCATATCTTTTGTACTTGTGCATGATTTTCTTTATAAGACTTTCGATGTCATATGCATAATAACGGTTTATCGAAAAAGCGTTTGCCGCAGCTTCAATTCCGCTGAGAATATTTGCCGAATATACCGTTTTGTTTTTATTATAGTTCTCGGTTTCTATATAATAAAATTCTCCCGAAAGCT
>JAFLUR010000106.1 GCA_022508725.1 Oscillospiraceae bacterium | reverse complement strand
AGGAATGATTTTCAAAACGGGGAATTCGTAATTTTTCGCGTATGCTTGCATAAGGGCTTTGAATATCCCGATATAGGCCTTGTTCTCATAAGCGACCGGGATATTCTGCCGCAGGACAAAAAACGATCCGAACGCAGGAGCAATATCGACAATACCAAAAGGCTGAAATCCTTTAATGATATAAATATCGGGGATTATGTCGTGCACCGACATCACGGTATAGGACGATATGTCGGGATACATCAGATCAATATAAACAATGCCGTAAAGGATTATTTAAAGATCCAATACCGGGGTACCGATGTTTTGTATGTTCCGGTCGATCAGCTCGATATGCTTTACAAGTATACGGGTTCGCAGAACGCAAATGTCAAAATAAACAAGCTCGGCGGAACCGAATGGCAGAAAACAACGTCAAAAGTGAAAAAAAGCACCGGAGAGCTTGCGATAAATCTTGTCAGTCTTTATGCCGAGCGCGAAGCCGGTAAGGGATATGCCTTTTCGGAGGACAGCTTTTATCAGCGTGAGTTTGAGGACAGATTTATATATCAAGAAACGGAAGATCAGCTGCGTTCGATACGCGAGGTCAAGAGGGATATGGAATCTCCGAAGCCTATGGACAGACTTTTATGCGGTGATGTCGGCTACGGAAAAACCGAAATCGCTATCCGCGCGGCGTTCAAAGCGGCATCGGATTCAAAGCAGGCGGCGTATTTATGCCCGACAACGGTTCTTGCAATGCAGCAATACGAAAATTTTTGCAGCCGCATGGAGGATTTTGCGATAAACGTTGAAATGCTTTCGCGGTTTCGTACTCCCGCGCAGCAAAAGGATATACTCAAGCGCGTAAAAAGCGGTGAAGTGGATATTTTGATAGGAACGCACAGAATACTTCAAAAGGATGTTCAATTTCACGATCTGGGACTTCTTATAGTCGATGAGGAACAGAGATTCGGTGTGGGTGACAAAGAAAAGCTTAAAGATTTGAAACGCAATATCGATGTGCTTACGATGACGGCGACGCCTATTCCGAGAACGCTTCACATGGCTATGATCGATATACGCGATATGAGCGTGTTGTCAAATCCGCCGGAGAACCGATATCCCGTTCAGACGTATGTTCTCGAACATAATATGACTATACTTGCCGATGCGATGAGAAAGGAGCTTGCGCGCGGCGGACAGGTGTTTTATCTGTATAATCGAACAGAGGGTATACAGCGAGCTGCCGCGGAAATACAGGCGCTTATCCCTGAGGCTAAGGTCGATGTCGGGCACGGTAAAATGCCGGAGGGGCGTCTTGAGGATATTATGTACGATATGGTAAACGGAAATACCGATATTCTCGTATGTACAACCATTATCGAAACGGGACTCGATATTCCGAATGCGAATACAATAATAATAGAGGACGCCGATAAAATGGGACTGTCACAGCTTTATCAGCTGCGCGGAAGAGTGGGACGCTCAAACAGGAGCGCTTATGCGTATTTCACCTATAAAAAGGACGGTATTTTAAGCGATGTGGCTCAAAAAAGGCTTTCGGCGATAAAGGAGTTTACCGAGTTCGGATCGGGTTTTAAAATAGCGATGAGAGATCTGGAGATAAGGGGCGCGGGGGATATTCTCGGCGCCCGGCAGCACGGGCATATGGATGCCGTCGGTTATGATATGTACTGCAAGCTTTTGAAAGAGAGTATCGACGAGATAAAAGGAGGCGCGCCGGCAGTATCCGGAGATATAGATGTGACGATAGAGCTTGATGTGGATGCATATATACCCGATGAATATATAAGAAATCACAATCAGAGAATAGATATGTATAAGCGCATAGCGTCGATAGAGAGCGAGGAGGATGCGGTCGATGTTATCGATGAGCTCACAGACCGATACGGAGACATTCCCAAATCGGCGGGAAATCTTATAGATATAGCGTATATAAAAGTGCTTGCAAAAAACGCCGCCGTATATAATATAGAGCAAAAGGGCAGTAATGTATTTCTGAGATTTTCTCCGGGAACGATTACCATGTCCACCGTAGCCGCTCTTGTTGCCGCACTTCCCTCAAGGATATTGTTCAATGCTTCGGAAAATCCGTATCTGACCTACAGAACAGCCGGTGAAACAAACAAACTTCTTTCCAATATTAAATTTATGTTACAAACGATAAATGAATTGAAGTCCTCATAAAAATGTTATATAATATAATTCAGATACACGATTTTAATAAGGATACCGATGAAAGGATATGAATTTTATGAAAAGAAAAATCACGGCATATATACTTACCGCAGCATTGATATGCTCCGGCGGATGCAAAGCGGGTAATTCGGCGGCGGTCGATGTGGGGAAGTCACAAATATCAAAGACCGACTTTGAATATTATCTTGAAAGCGTTAAGGAAGAATTCAAGTCGGATGCGGAAATAAAAAGCGATGATGACTGGAACAACGTGGAAATAGAGGGTGAAAAGGCCATTGATGCGGCTAAGAAAAAGGCTCTTGACGCGGCTGTCAGAAACGCACTTTATATAGAAATAGGCAAAATAAAGACCCCTCTTACCGATTCGCAGCAGAAGTCGATAGATTCGTTCAGCAAAAATATGACTTCAAGAATGGGCGGAGAGGAAAATTACAAAAAATTCCTCGAACAGAACGGAATGACGGATGAATTCTTCAAAATGCTTTTTGTAAGCGAAACATACAGAAGAAATCTTTCGGATATGATAAAAAAGGATTATCCCGCGACCGACGAAGAAATAAAGGACACATTTGTAAAGAATTACAGACGGGCAAAGCATATTCTCATAATGACGATGGATCCCCAAACGCGTCAGCCTCTTTCGGAGGAAGAAATCGCCGACGCGAAAAAGCGCGCGGATGAGCTTTATGAAAGAGTCAAAAACGGCGAGGATTTCGATTTGCTTATGAATGAATTTTCCGAGGATACGGGGCTTACGACCAATCCGGACGGATATGTATTTACCGATAATGAAATGGTTGCGGAATTTCAGGACGGCGTAGACAGTCTCAAGGTCGGAGAGGTGTGTATGGTCGAAAGCGGTTTCGGCTACCATATAATCAAACGCCTCGCTCTTGATGAAACGGACGAGATATACAACAACGCTCTTTCGGAAAAGAAATCGGAAGTCGAAGGTCTTGTATACAATGACAAGCTGAATGAAAAATTGGAAGATTTAAAGAAGGAATGCGGTGTTGAAGTCAAGGTAAACGAGAGCTATTACAAAACCGTCAAATAACCGGTCCGCGTTTCGGATAAATAACAAATTATTATGATACAAGGAGAAAAGCAAATGAGAAATATATCATCCGCCGAAATAGTTGATGCCGTTGCAAAAATGTGTATGTCGGCAAATTACAATATGAATGTCGATATAAAAAATGCGCTTAAAAACGGTATGGAAACAGAGCGGTCGGAAATATGCAGGGGTGTGCTTGAAAATCTTATAAAAAATGCCGATATTGCGGAAAAGAAACAGGTTCCCATCTGTCAGGATACGGGTATGGCAGTATTTTTTGCGGAGGTGGGACAAGACGTTCATATCGAGGGCGACACATTGACCGATGCGATAAACAAAGGTGTGGCAAAAGGATATACGGACGGATATTTAAGAAAGTCGATAGTAGCCGACCCGCTCAGACGTGTAAACACCGGCGACAATACCCCGGCGGTCATATATTACGATATGACAAAAGGTGACAAGCTGAAAATAGCATTTGCTCCCAAGGGATTCGGAAGCGAAAATAAAAGCGCGCTCAAAATGCTTAATCCGGCGGACGGTGTTGAAAAAATAATCGAATTTGTTGTTGAAACGGCTAAAAAGGCGGATTCAAATCCGTGTCCGCCAATGGTTATAGGCGTCGGCATAGGCGGCACCATGGACAAGGCGGCTGTTCTTGCAAAAAAAGCGCTGTTCAGAAGTATTAACGAACGCAATAAAGACGAGTATTATGCGGATCTTGAAAATTTACTGCTTGAGAGAATAAACAAGCTGGGAATAGGTCCGCAGGGAATGGGGGGGACGACCACCTGTATAGGGGTGAATATCGAAAAATATCCGACCCATATCGCGGGATTGCCGGTAGCCGTCAATATAAGCTGTCATGTAACAAGGCATGCGGAAATAATTTTATAAAAAATATATAAACAATCAGGAACTTTTTTCATACATAACTCGTCTGTATATATGAAAATATAATTTATTGCGAAAATTCCGCAATACATAAGAATAACGGTGAAAGGATGATTCAATTATGAAAAAAATTATAACGGCAATATTGGCTGCAAATCTTATTCTTTGTACCTTTGCGTCGGTTTCTTACGCCGACACCGCGGTATCGGATTCGTCGGAAACGGTAAGTGTCGATGAAACGGCAAAGATTTTGGCGGATGTGAAATCAAAATTTGTTATTCCCGACACGCTTACCGAATTTAAAAGCAGTAAGCATCTGGATGATGATATTACCGTATACTCTTTTTCGTGGAATAACAAGGAATATAACAATTCCATAGATATCGCTGTCAACGATAAAGGCGATATTGTGCGATATTACAGCTATTTCAACGAGGAGGACAGCTACGGAGAATACAACAGCCGTTTTGTTCTTTCGGCAATGAGCGATGATGAGGTTAAAAACAAGGCAAAGGAATGGCTCGTCAAGGCGGGAGTTTCTTATATCAATGAGATCGACTTTGATAACGCGCAGATTTCTTCATCGATATACGATCAATATATAAGTATCAATGCGGGAAGAATTGTCAATGGGATAAAATTTCCCGAAAACAATATTTGGCTGCGTATAAAAAAGACCACAGGCGAGATTGATGATTTTTACTGTAATTGGGAGTATAAGGAGCTGCCGTCCGCAAACGGAATTATTTCATCCGATGAGGCAAAATCCAAGTATAGGCAGGCGAATGCTCTTGAGCTTGTTTACGCGCTTGACGATTACGACAGCAAAAAGGCAGGTCTTAAATATTTGATCGGAGATAAGGTTATCAATGCCGCAACGGGTGAGGTTGAGATCGATGATGCAAGAAGATATTACGGATTTAAAACCGAGGACGCCGCTGCTTCCGGGGCAAATATGAAAGAAATGGGGGCTGAATTGAATTTAAGTCCCGAGGAAATAAGCGAAATCGAAAAGCTCACAAAGCTTATATCGACCGACGAAGCGGATAAAATAATCTTTTCTGTTGAAAATACGGAATTTGACGAATACGGCGTAAATGCATATAACTATTTTAAAAATGATGATGAATACATAACAGAGGTGGCTTTGGAAAGCTTCGACGGAAAAAAATATGCAACGGCGACTATCAATGCTGTGAGCGGTGAGGTTTTGTCTTTCTATACCTATCAAGATTACCGCTACGATCCGGACAATAAACTGCCTGAAGCGGAGATAAAATCGATTGCCGATAAGATCGTTGACAAACTCAATTCAAACAAATCGGAATATAAATATGTACAATGCACCGACAACACGGCGGAATATGTAAGGCTCGTAAACGGAATACCTTATTACAACGATGCCGTGACCGTAAGGATATCGCCCGAAACAAAGAAAGTATTCGGTTATCATAAGAGCTACAGCAGGAATATTGAATTTGAAAACAAAAACGGTCTTCTTTCGGAGGATGAGGCATACGAGAAATTTTATCAAAATGTAGGGTTTGAGCCGCAGTACAAGAATATTTATACCGAAAAGAGAAACGATTACGAAACAAAGCTTGTTTACATGTCGGCGGGTGATTGTTCGTATATCGATGCTCGCAGCGGCGAGGCTGAATATCCTTATGAAAAAAAGATCGTATATCCGACCGATATAAGCGGACATTATGCCGAGGAAGCGATAAAGGCTCTTATCGGAAACGAAGTAATTATCAATGAAAGCGATAAATTTGAGCCGGATGCCACGCTTACTCAAAAAGAAGCTTTGGCTATGTTCGGCCCGCTCGGCGGAATCTATTCCGTTAAAGACACGGACTCGGACGATTTTTACAAATCGATTATAAGACGCGGAATTATATCTTCCGCCGAGAAAAATCCGGAAGAGAAGGTCACGAGAGAAAAAGCCGTTAAGTATATACTCCATGCGATCGGTTATACTAATATAAAATATATTGACGAGAGTGTGTTTGCGTCCGGCTTTAATGACGAGGCAAGCATTTCTCCGGAGTATAACCGATATGTGGCGGCGGCAAAGGGCTTGAAAATTGTGCGCGGTGATGAAAACGGTAATTTTAATCCTCAAGAACAGGTCACAAAAGGACAATTCGCCGTAATGCTTTACAATGCCCTTGCAAGAAATGTATAATACAGATAAGTATTGAAAATATTACCGCAAATTCATTCAATACAAAAAAGCGATTGATTATAGAAATCATTCGCTTTTTTGGCTTTTAAAGGAGAGATTGGCAAAATGAGAAAAAATATCATAATTACGGTATTACTGCTGCTGAGTATCACCGTGAATACCGCATACGCATCGATATTGGGCTATCCGATCGAGGGCGGATTTTATATGAATATAGGCGGAAATGCATACCTGTATCAGAATTTGTATCGTTCGGAGCAGGAGGGCGTAGGTCAGCAGACGGAGCATTATATAGAGTATGTTCCGAACAGTGATATCGTTCCGGTTGTGACGAGCGGAGGAAAATTATTCGGAAAGCGCACAATTCTCGAAGCATACGATTATATGCGCTCAAACGGTCTTACTCCGATAGCCGGAATAAACGCCGACTTTTTTTCCTTTAAAACGGGCGTTCCCATGAGCAATACAATAATTGACGGAAATCTTGTGACAAAGGAAAGTCAGGAACAGCACGGTATCGGATTTAAAAAGGACGGGACCGCGTTTATCGGATGGATGGATTTTCAGACAACGCTTATTACCGAAACACAAACTATCGATATATATAATGTAAACAAATATCGTCAACCGTATACCGTATACCTTATGAATGAGGATTTTTCTTATACCACCGAAAATGAAACTCCGGGGCTTGATGTGATATTGGGAGATGTTTCCGGACCTATGAGGATAGGCGGTGAGATAACGGCGGTGGTTGAAAACATACTTCACAGCAGCGGGGCGATACCGATACCGGCAGGAAAGATGGTTCTTACAATAGATGATGCGGCATTCCCCGATTTGTATGAACAGGTATCACAGCTTAAAATCGGTGAAAAGGTGACAATAAAAAGCGAGGCT
>JAFLUR010000105.1 GCA_022508725.1 Oscillospiraceae bacterium | reverse complement strand
TTTTCCTGCGGTTTTCTTCAAAGAATTTCATAAGAAATTCCTTGACTTTCGCAAGGAGGTTCTTCGCATAATTATTCAAGACTTAATTGGAGGATCAATACAAAAAACAAGAATGTTTCCCGACAGATGGTAGTTTCCTAAGAATGCTTTATTCGGCAATTATGGACATAACAAAGAAGCAGACGGTCAGACGCCGGGATTGGAGAAAAATTCACGCACAGCTTGAGATATTTTTTGCCGACAGATTGCCTGAATAATGAAACGGTAGGTGCAGGTGAGCGTCGGAACATCCCCTTTTAAGTAAGAATTTTTAAAATTCCGGGAAACGGACGCAGACTGCGTTCCAAAATACCGTGCATCCGCGCTATTGCGATACCGTAATTAACAATCGGTACGCCTTCGGATTTTGCCTGTTCAATACGATGCTTCATCTCTTTTTCATTAAGCATACATCCGCCGCAGTGTACGATCAGTGCATATTCAGACAAATTATCGGGAAATTCCGTCCCGGAGGTGAAGTCAAATTCGATTTTTGCTTTTGTAAAGCTTTCAATCCACGCCGGTAATTTTACCGTGCCTATATCGTTGCACTGCCGATGATGGGTACATCCTTCCGAAATAAGTATTTTATCGCCCGGTTTAAGCCGTGACAGCTTTGCCGCTCCTTTTACAAGCTCTGTCAAGTCGCCCTTATAACGGGCGAATAAAACGGAAAATGAAGTGAGCATTATATTTTCGGGTACAATCTCTCCTACCCGCCCGAATACCTGTGAGTCCGTGACAACCAGCCTCGGCGGTGCCGAAAGCGCCTCAAGTGTTTCCTTTAATTCGGTTTCCCGGCATGCCACGGCACAGCAATGTGCATCAAGAATTTCACGCATCGTCTGTTGCTGAGGAAGAATTAACCTCCCTTTAGGTGCGGATTCGTCAATAGGAATAACCAAAACCACCATGTCGCCCCGGACAAGAAGATCAGCGATAATATGATTATTGTTTTTTATATCGACCGCAAATTCTCCGATTTTTTCCTTTAACAAATCTATATTTTCTTTTTTCAGCGCGCTTACATAAAGCTCATTACCGGTTGCCGGTTTTTGTTCCTTAACCAAATCCGATTTATTATAAACAATAATATACGGCAGTTTCCTGTCTTTAAAGACGGAAATCAATTCATTATCCGCCTTGCAGATTCCTTTTACGGCATCAACAACCAGTACCGCAATATCCGTTTGCGCCAGAATTTGTTTTGCTTTTGATATTCTCAGCTTGCCCAGTTCTCCGACATCGTCCAGTCCCGGTGTGTCAATGATTACCACAGGTCCGATAGGCAAAAGCTCCATTGCCTTTTTTACGGGATCGGTAGTAGTGCCTTTAATATTTGAAACAACGGCTAAATTCTGCCCTGTAACAGCATTCACAACGCTGGACTTACCTGCGTTACGCATACCGAAAAAACCGATATGAACTCTCTCTGCCGATGCAACATCATTCATTCCCATGTTATTGCTCCCCCCAATTAACTCTTGAATTTTTCTGATCGCCCAAACTATAAAATCCTAAGTAAACACTGATTTAAATGTAATCTTAATTTACGAAAAAACACACGTTTTACTACGATTTTTTCCTTAACTTTCGCAGTTTATTCTTCGCATAAATTATTCAAGACTTAATTCGGGGAGCAGTAATTCTTATTAAAA
The DNA here is from genome assembly GCA_022508725.1 of Oscillospiraceae bacterium. Classification (GTDB taxonomy): domain Bacteria; phylum Bacillota; class Clostridia; order UBA1381; family UBA1381; genus JAFLUR01. Next base: position 5,546 of record JAFLUR010000105.1, on the reverse strand, counting down.
CCGAAAATCACGTCTGTCGGAATTTTTAATATCAAGGATATTCCGCGCTGCAATTTCACGCACTTTATCTGTCGGTATACGCTCCAGTTCCTTATCGATCATTTTGTAACCGACCTCTTTGGTCTTTTCGGATGCGTAATCCTCCAGATACTCCGATAACGTCATTAAGGCGTTTGGATGACAGCAATTGAGAATCTGCCCGTTTTTGCAAAGAGTCATAAATCTGTCTCCCGTTCGCCCTTCCCGATAGCACGCCGTACAGAAGGACGGAATATGTCCGTTTTCCATAAGCCAGCGCACAACCTCATCCAACGAGCGCCGGTCCGAAACATCAAACTGCTCGGTATCACTCGGACGTTCCTCTTCCGTATAACCGCCGACGGAAGTACGCGAACCCCCGCTTACCTGCGATATGCCGAGACGAAGCAGCTTAGAGCGTACTTCCTCGGTTTCTCTGGTAGATATGATCATACCGGTATACGGAACAGCCAGTCGAATACACGCCACAATTTTCGCAAAGGTTTCATCATCGATGCCGTTATCAAACGCCGCGGGATCAATATCATCCGCCCGTTTAACACGGGGCACGCTGATAGTATGCGGGCCGACTCCATGGACCGCTTCAAGATGCTCTGCGTGCATAATAAGACCGGCAAATTCGTATTTATACATTTCAAGGCCGAACAAAACACCCAGACCCACATCATCAATGCCGGCTTCCATCGCTCTGTCCATAGCTTCGGTATGATATGCGTAATCATGCTTCGGACCTGTGGGATGCAGCTTTTCATAGCTTTGCTTATGATAGGTTTCCTGAAATAAAATATATGTGCCGATACCCGCTTCTTTAAGCCTTTTATAATTCTCTGCGGTAGTGGCGGCGATATTTACATTTACACGGCGTATATCACCGTTTTTGTGATGGACGCTGTAAATTGTCTTTATACAGTCAAGAATATATTCTATCGGATTATTAACGGGATCCTCGCCGGATTCGATGGCAAGACGTTTATGTCCCATGTCCTGTAAGGCGATAACCTCCGCTTTAACATCCTCCAAGGAAAGCTTTTTTCGAGGAATATGCTTGTTTTTCAAATGATATGGACAATATACACATCCGTTTACACAATAATTTGAGAGATAAAGCGGAGCGAATATGACTATCCGGTTCCCGTAAAACGCCAGCTTAATTTCCTCGGCCACCTCATAAATTTTTTCAATCTTTTCAGGTATTTCGCATTCAAGCAATACGGAAGCCTCACGATGAGTAAGTCCCGTGCATGTACAGCCGTTTGCTGTTTTTTTGGGTCTTGCCTTTTCAATTATTTGATCTATCAATTCAGCATTGTTTTTATTTGCCCGGGCATAGGCAAGCGTCCGGCGAATTTCATCATCATTAATGAACTCGTCGGCTTTAAGTGATTTCGGATTATAAACAGCCATTTTAATTTTCCTTTCTTTGGGGGCAGATTTCTCTTATCCTCAGATTTTATTATATCCCCCCGATCCGTTACGATTTCATAACCGATCGAGGACATTCTTTGATTCAGACAGTCTCTGCATTGCGCGGATTCTTCTCCGGTGCAGATTTTATTATCATAAAGCTCATATTTTTTCCGAACGGAGACAGGTGATAAATTAGGCATCACAACGTTTGCACCCGACAGTATTCCCCTCTCTCTGCCATACGGATGAATTGTGCCGAGCGCCGTTGTTGACGGCAGCAGTACCGGCGGATGAATCAACCTGATCACAGACAGCATATAGCAGGTCATTTCAAGTGTACCGGGAGACTTCTTTGCGAACGGTGTGCTTTTGTGCGGGATAAACGGACCGATACCGCACATATCGGGCTTAAATTCTTCTGTAAATTTCAAATCCATAGCCAAAGCCCGGCTCGTCTGAAACGGAGAACCGACCATAAATCCGCAGCCCACCTGATAACCGATTTCCCGTAAGTCATGCAGACAATCAATACGATTTTGAAACGACATCTCTTTCGGATGCAGCTTTTCATAATGCTCTTTCATGGCGGTTTCATGACGCAGCAGATATCTGTCCGCTCCGGCATCGTACAAACGCCGGCAGCTTTCCCGGCTGCGTTCTCCCATCGAAAGCGTTACGGCACAATCGGGATATTTTTCTTTTATTGCTCTTATAATATCACATAAAATCTCATCGGTAAAATATCCGTCCTCACCACCCTGCATAACAAAGGTACGAAATCCGAGAGAATACCCTTCATCGGCACATTCGAGAATTTGTTTGGGAGACAATCTGTAGCGGATACAATTTTCATTGCTTTTTCTGATACCGCAGTAAAAGCAATCATTTTTACAAATATTGCTTATTTCGATAAGTCCGCGGACAAATATTTTGTTTCCGTAAATTTCTTTTCTTATCCCGACCGCTTTCTCAGACAAAATTTGAGCGGCGTCGGCGCTGTAATTTTCGATGATATACTCATAATCTTCAAGAGAAAGACTATGCTGCTTCTCAAGCGTTTCAATCAGTGTGTATAATCTGTCATTCATCCGTTTTTACCTCGGACAATGCCGTTTTAACGCTTATTCCCTGCAAATTACCCACTTTGCCGGCCAAAGCGGAAATAGTATCCTGCGGAGCATCTACAGCAATACTTATTATATTTATTTTTCTTTTGTGATACGGGATTCCCATTCGTCCTATTATATAGTCGCCGTATTCATGCAATATTTTATTGAGAGACTCAACGGTATCATTGTTTTCAACGATAATACTCATAACCGCAACTCTTGTATTCACTTGTCCTTCCTCCTTCCGGGAATAGTATTTTACACTGACGGCATTTTGTATTCTTAAAATCAATTACTTTAAGTTTTCCGCCCCCGGTTAAAACGGCAACCTGCGCTGCGTAATATATACGCGGCAGGTTGCCGTTTCCGGTTGATAAATCTGCGGCAAGACGCCGCATTTTTTTAAATCAGTTTACAGTTCTTTTTACATATGTTGTATGCAAAATATGATGCGCTTTCTCACTTCCCGGCTCGCCCAAATATTCATCATACACACGCTTGATTGACGGATTTTCGTGCGATTTGCGGATAGTTTTGGCAGCGTCGTTGTCATACAGCACCTTTGCACGGGTTGTGCGTACATCTTCAAAATTACGCACATCGGCGTGTACATGAGGCTGACCGCCGCCGTTGACGCAGCCGCCCTCGCAGCACATGATTTCCACAAAATGATAGTCCGCTTCACCGCTGCGGATTTTGTCCATAATCACCTTTGCGTTGGATAATCCCGACGCAACAGCTACCTTTATATCCTTACCCGCTGCTTTATATACCGCTTCTTTTATTCCCGCCGTACCTCGTACTTCCCTAAAGTCTACATTGGGTAATTCCTCGCCTGTCAATTTTTCCACGGCTGTACGAAGCGCAGCTTCCATAACGCCGCCTGTTGCGCCGAAAATCACGCCTGCGCCGGTAGATTCTCCCAAAGGATCATCAAAGCCTTCATCCGGCAGGCTTCTGAAATCGATGCCGACCTTTCGTATAAGTCTTGCCAGTTCTCTTGTGGTAATTGATATATCAACATCCGGCACACCCGCAGCATTCTGATCTTCGCGTCCGATCTCAAATTTTTTGGCGGTACACGGCATAACGCTTACACATACTATATCTTTCGGATCAATACCGGCTTTCTCGTCATAATATGTCTTTGCGATCGCTCCGAACATCTGCTGCGGTGATTTGCAGCTTGACAAATGATCGATCTGATCGGGATAATAATGCTCGCAGTATTTTACCCAGCCCGGCGAACACGATGTTATGATAGGCAGAACGCCGCCGTTTTGTACTCTGTCCAGAAATTCATGCGCTTCCTCCATAATAGTCAGATCGGCGCTGAAATTGGTATCGAATACCTTGTCAAAACCTATTCTTCTGAGAGCCGCCGCCATTTTTCCTTCCACATCGGTTCCCATGGGATAACCGAATTCTTCGCCCAAAGCGGCGCGTACGGCGGGAGCTGTCTGAACAAGCACATGCTTCTTGGAATCCGCAATTGCCGAAAGAATATCATCCGTAAAATCTTTTTCATAAAGCGCTCCCGTCGGACAGGCAGCTATACATTGTCCGCATGATACACAGCTTGTATCTGCCAAACCCATGTCAAACGGGGAACCGATAAATGTATCGAATCCGCGGTTATTGGGACCTATTACCCCAACCGTCTGTACCTTTTCGCAAACTGCGGAGCATCTTCTGCAAAGAATACATTTATTATTATCGCGAACCATGTGAGCCGCGCTTGTGTCCGGTTCATAGTGATTGGATTCACCCGCAAAATAGTCCTCATCCGCAACACCGAGCTCACTGCACAGCTCCTGAAGCTCGCATTTGCCGCTTCTGACACATGAAAGACACTTTTTCTCATGATCCGACAAAATCAGCTCCAGTGTGCGTCTTCTGGATTCGATAAGATTGGGTGTATCTGTCAGAACCTCCATACCCTCATTTACGGGATGAACGCAGGCGGCAACAAGATTTCTTGCGCCTTTTACCTCCACGATACACATACGGCACGCGCCTATTTCATTAATTTCCTTCAAAAAGCAAAGAGTAGGAATTTTAATGCCCGCTGTGCGCGCGGCCTCCAGAATGGTAGAACCTGCCGGAGCGCTGACATCTATACCGTTTATTTTCAAATTAACATTTTCCATATCATATCTCCTATCTTACTCTTTATAAATAGCGCCGAATTTGCATTTTTCCATACAAACGCCGCATTTCAGACATTTTTCGGGGTCGATCGTATGCGCTTCTTTTACATTGCCGCTGATAGCATTCGCCGGACAGTTTCTCGCGCACAGCGTACATCCCTTACACTTATCGGGATCAACCTTATACTGCAAAAGGTCCTTACATACTCCCGCCGGACATTTTTTATCTACTATATGTGCAATATATTCATCCCTGAAATATTTGAGTGTGGAAATTACGGGATTGGGCGCGGTCTGACCGAGAGCGCACAGAGAATTGGAGCATAAATGATTGCACAATTCCTCCAATTTATCCAAATCATCCATGGTAGCCTGACCTTTTGTGATCTTTTCCAAAATTTCAAGCATACGTCTTGTACCGATTCGGCACGGAGTACATTTTCCGCAGGATTCATCTACGGTAAATTCAAGGAAAAACTTGGCGATATCTACCATACATGTATCCTCATCCATAACTATAAGTCCGCCCGAACCCATCATTGAACCGATTTCAATTAAGTTATCATAATCAATCGGCACATCCAGATGTTCCGCCGGAATACAGCCGCCCGACGGACCTCCTGTCTGAGCCGCCTTAAACTTTTTGCCGTTCGGAACACCTCCGCCGATTTCATCCACAATTTCACGCAGCGTTGTTCCCATGGGAATTTCCACAAGTCCCGTGTTATGTATCTTACCGCCGAGAGCAAATACCTTTGTTCCCTTTGATTTTTCCGTTCCCATTCCGGCAAACCATTCGGGACCGTTAATAATAATCTGCGGAATATTGGCATAAGTCTCA
>JAFLUR010000104.1 GCA_022508725.1 Oscillospiraceae bacterium | reverse complement strand
GACGCTCCACCTGAACAATCACCTTTCCGCCGTTTGCGCGCGTTGCCTGAGCAAGAGTCAGAGCGTCAACGGTAAGACATTCCTTCTCAAAGGATATATTTCCGTTGGGGTCGGCGGCGGTACCCTTTATAAAGGCAATATCGAATTTGGGACAATGGTAATAAAGTGTGTCCTTGCCGTCAACGTTTATTATTTCGACCCATTTTTCCTTCGAGCGTTCGTTAAGTCCCGGACCCTCGATTCTCGGATCGACAAAAAGATTTATGCCTATATCGGAAAAGATTCCGGATTTCCGGCTTGCCGAGGCGCGCTGGAGATGCGCCATGACCCCGAGCGGCAGATTATACGCTTCTATCTTGTTTTCGGCTATCATTTTCATTGCCGCCGGCATACTTGCGATATGCCCGAGAATAAGGCTTTTAACGGCTCCGGCTTTTATATACCTGTCACCGACGCGGTTTTCGTCCCAAAAGCCGAATCCCGACGTGCAGTACATCCTGAGATTGTTCGGATGTCCGGTAGCCGTGAATTTCTCATAAAGAGCGTCATGAAGCTTTTCGGGATTGTTAAGAGCGAGAAAAGCGTTTACGCCTATCATGTCTCCGTCTTTTATCAAATCGATCGCATCGGCGGCTGTCATTACTTTTATCATAAATAAATTAACTCCTTATATATTGCAGTGGTACTGCTACAGTATATATTTTTTTTCCCGTCAAGTCAACCGTTCTTTGGGCTTTAAGCAAGAAACGGTTTTTTATTTTTATCAATTAAGCCGTTTATGAGTAAAAATCTATTGACATTGATATAAAAATAGGTTAGAATTTAATAGAAAGCCGGTCGGAAAAGGATACGGAGGAAAAACAACAGAGGAGAAACAAATGTTTGACAAGCTGAAAACACTTGAGGAAAAATATATATCGCTTACCCAAAAAATAAGCGATCCGGAGATTATAGCAAATCAAAGCGAATGGCAGAAATACTGCCGCGAACACGCGGAGCTTGAACCCATAATAACGCTGTTTGGGGAATATACGAAAATGAAACGGACGGCGGAGGACGACAGGGCAATGCTGGAGAATGAGAGCGACGATGAGATGGCGGAGCTTTTGAAGGAGGAAATATCCGAGTCGGAAAAGAGAATGGCCCGGCTCGGCGATGAGATGAAAATACTTCTTCTTCCGAAGGACCCGAATGACGACAAGAACGTTATCATGGAAATAAGAGGCGGAACGGGCGGCGAGGAGGCGGCGCTTTTCGCGGCGGACCTTATGCGTATGTATACGATGTATGCCGAGGGAAAACGCTGGAGGATCGAGATTTTGAACTCAAACCCGACCGATATAGGCGGCTATAAGGAAATATGCTTTTCGGTGGAGGGTCACGGAGCATACAGCAGACTTAAATTCGAAAGCGGCGTTCACCGTGTTCAGAGAGTGCCCTCGACCGAGTCGGGGGGAAGGATACACACCTCCGCCGTGACGGTGGCGGTTCTGCCGGAGGTTGAGGAGGTCGAGGTCGAGATAAATCAAAACGATTTGAGGATAGATGTGTTCCGCGCGGGGGGACCGGGAGGTCAGTGCGTAAACACGACCGATTCGGCTGTGAGAATAACCCATATCCCGACCGGTATAGTGGTATCTTGTCAGGACGAAAAGTCGCAGTTCAAAAACAAGGACAAGGCAATGAAGATACTCCGTTCGAGGATATATGACGTTATGAGGGAAAAGCAAAATTCGGAAATAGCCGAGGAGAGGAAATCGCAGGTGGGCTCGGGGGATCGGAGCGAGAGGATAAGGACTTACAATTTCCCGCAGGGGAGAGTGACCGATCACCGCATAAACCTCACTCTTTATAAGCTCGGCGCGGTGCTTGACGGCGCGTGCGACGAGATAATAGAGCCTTTGATAACGGCGGACAGAGCGGCAAGGCTTGCCGCGGATTGATTTGAAATCGAACGGTTCCCGCCCGGAATTTATCCCGGGACGGGGACTTTTTTATAAAATTTTTAAAAAATCAAAAAAAATTAAATTGGTACTTGCATTTTTTTTTCCGGTATGGTAAAATTATTAGGTATGAAAAATACGCACATACTTTGATTTTGACGATGTTGCCGCTTGCGGTGTCCGATAAAGATGACGGGTATGGAGGAAAATTATTATTTTATTAAAAACAGGAGGACGGAATTATGTCAAATGTAATCTCAATGAAACAGTTATTGGAGGCTGGAGTTCACTTCGGTCATCAGACAAGAAGATGGAACCCGAAAATGTCGGAGTATATCTTTACCGAAAGAAACGGTATCTATATTATCGATCTTCAGAAAACGGTAAAAAAGGTTGAGGACGCTTATTATTTTATAAGAGATCTCGCGCAGAACGGTGAAGAGGTGCTTTTTGTGGGAACCAAAAAGCAGGCGCAGGATTCGATAAAGGAAGAGGCGGAAAGAGTCGGAATGTACTATGTAAACGCAAGATGGCTCGGCGGTATGCTCACAAACTTCAAGACGATACAGAAGAGAATCGAAAGACTCGAACAGCTCAATAAGATGGAAGAGGACGGAACATTCGATCTTCTTCCCAAAAAAGAGGTCATCAAGCTCAAAGCCGAAAGAGATAAGCTTGAAAAATATCTCGGCGGCATCAAGGATATGAAAAGGCTTCCCGGAGCTATGTTTATCGTAGACCCGAGAAAGGAAAAGATCGCAATAGCGGAGGCTAAAAAGCTCGGTATTCCCGTTGTTGCAATCGTTGACACAAACTGCGACCCGGATGAGGTCGATTATGTTATCCCGGGCAACGACGACGCCATAAGAGCGGTCAAACTCATTGCCGCAACAATGGCGAACGCCATCATCGAGGGCAGACAGGGCGAGCAGATGGACGCCGGCACGGACGACGCGGGCGAGGATGCCGAATAATTTTAAAATTTCAGAAAAGAGTTTTATTTTGATTTGATATAAATTCAAAAATTTCGGGAGGAAAAAACATGGCTAACTTTAGTGCAAGTGATGTTAAAGAATTGAGAGAAACCACGGGCTGCGGTATGATGGACTGCAAAAAGGCGCTTACGGAGGCGGACGGCGATAAGGAAAAGGCTGTTGAAATTCTCAGAGAAAAGGGTCTTGCAAGCGCGGCTAAAAAGTCCGGAAGAATTGCGGCGGAGGGTATCGTTAAATCTTATATAAACGGCGGTGTCGGCGTTGTCGTTGAGGTAAACGCCGAGACGGATTTTGTTGCGAAGAATGATGAATTCCAAGAATTTACGGGCATTGTCGCAAAGACGATCGCGGAGAAAGCCCCTGCCGATGTCGAGGCTCTCAAAAATACAAATTGCGGCGACGGCACGATAGGCGAGCTGCTTACCGCAAAGATCGCAAAGATAGGCGAGAATATGAATATCAGACGCTTTGAAAGAATAGAAACAACGGGTGTTGTTGTGGATTATATTCATGCGGCGGGTAAGATCGGCGTATTGATAGAGGCGGACGCTCCGGCAAACGATGCGGTTAGGGAGTGTCTCAGAAATGTTGCGATGCAGGTTGCGGCTTTAAATCCGAAATATCTTTCAAGCAATGATGTTCCGGAGGAATACAAGGAGCATGAAAAGGCTATTTTGGTTGCACAGGCTAAGAACGATCCGAAAAATGCGTCAAAGCCGGAAGAGATCATAGAGAAAATGATCACGGGACGTCTTGCAAAGGAGCTTAAAGAAGTATGCCTCATGGAACAGGAATATGTCAAGGCGGAAAACAAGGAAACCGTGGCAAAATATGTTGACGGTGTCGCAAAAGCAAACGGTGTGGAGATAAAGCTCAAAAAGTTTGTTCGTTTTGAAACGGGCGAGGGTCTGGAGAAAAAGGAAGAAAACTTTGCTGACGAAGTTGCAAGTATGGTAAAATAATTTATCAGAGCAAAGGGGGAACACAAGAGGTTTGGATTGTGTTCCCTTTTTTTAAAAAACGGTATGGCACGGTTTAAGGATTGGTATAAATAGACGATTTGTGAAGAAAGGTTGGCTGTGTTGCTATGAGTACAAAATATAAGAGAGTTCTGATAAAGATAAGCGGTGAGGCGCTTGCCGGACAAAATCGTTTCGGTCTGGATACCGGCACGGTGGAGGAAATATCCAAGAACATAAAAAAATGCGTTGATTTGGGAGTGGCGGTCGCCGTTGTTGTCGGAGGCGGAAATTTCTGGCGCGGAAGAAGCGGCGAGAATATGGACAGAACACGCGCCGATCATATGGGTATGCTTGCCACGGTCATCAATGCGCTTGCGCTCTGCGACGCCCTTGAATATCAGGGCGTACCCACAAGAGTTCAGACCGCCATCGATATGAGGCAGATCGCGGAGCCCTATATAAGAGGCAAGGCGGTAAGACATCTTGAAAAGGACAGAGTGGTAATATTCGGCTGCGGTACGGGAAATCCGTTCTTTTCCACAGATACCACGGCGGCGCTCAGAGCTGCCGAGATAGATGCGGAGATCATACTGCTTGCCAAAAAGGTCGATGGTGTGTATGACAGCGACCCGAATGAAAATCCGGACGCCGTCAGATTTGACAGACTCTCGTATATCGAGGTCCTTAACAGGGGACTCGGTGTTATGGACTCAACGGCAACATCGTTGTGCATGGACAATAATATTCCGATACTGGTATTCGGTCTTGACAATCCGTCAAATATTGTAAAAGCGGTCAACGGAGAGGTAATAGGCACATTGGTGTCAAGAGACGGAAAATAATTCAGGTATTTTCCGGGCAGCCTTTTAATTGAGGATAATATATGTGCTCAGGCACGGAAAGGAATGATTGATTATGGCAAAATATCCCGAGACAGAAGAAAAAATGGAGAAAACTATATCGGCGTTTGAAGCTGAGCTTAAAACAATACGAGCGGGACGCGCAAATGCGGCTGTTCTTGATAAAATAAGCGTGGAATACTACGGAACAATGACTCCCATCGCACAGGTGGGCTCGATTTCCACCCCCGAACCGCGCACCCTCTTGATTTCACCGTGGGACGCAAGTATTCTGAATGAAATAGACAAGGCTATTCAAAAATCGGATATAGGAATATCGCCCGTAAACGACGGCAAAGCGATAAGACTCAATTTTCCGCCGCTTACGGAGGAAAGAAGAAAAGAGCTTGTAAAGCAGGTCAAGAAATACGGCGAGGAGGCTAAGGTCAGCGTAAGAAACATAAGGCGCACCGCAATGGATTCATACAAGGATATGAAGAAAAAAAGCGAGATAACGGAGGACGATCTGAAGGGTATCGAGAAAGATATTCAGACGATAACCGATAATGCAATTAAAGAGATTGACGGTATTATCGAAATGAAGGAAAAAGAAATTCTGGAAGTATGATTTTTGCGTGATTTGTTCAGGGCATTTTTTCCGGGTGTGGTTTATATGCCCGGAAATGCTCTTTTTTCGTTATTTTGAATAATATTGATTTTCAAAACGAAAATCGGCATTTATATAGGGAAACGCCGAATAAATCAAATAAATCGGCGCTTCCGTAATTTAAGAGGTGTTAAAATGATTTTTACGAATAAGAAAAACGGCGGAGATTTTGAAATCGATCCGGAAAATCTCCCGAAGCACATAGGAATTATTCTCGACGGAAACGGAAGATGGGCAAAAAAACGCGGATTGCCGCGCTCTGCGGGACATTCCGTCGGCGTGGACAACATGAAAACCGTTATAAGGGAATGTAACAGGATAGGCATAGAAAGCGTTACCTCATATGTATTTTCAACCGAAAATTGGAAAAGACCGAAGGATGAGGTCGATTTTCTCATGAAGCTGTTCATTAAATTTTTTGATAATTACAAAAAAGAGCTTGAGGGAGAAAATATCGTTATGCGGGTGATAGGAGCAAGAGAAAATCTCGATCCTCACCTTGTCGAAAAGATCGCCGAAACGGAGGAGTATACAAAAAACAATACCGGAACGATAGTCAATATGGCGCTCAATTACGGCTCGAGAGAGGAAATAACAAGAGCGGTAAAGGGCATTTCGCAGGACGTCAAAAACGGTATAATAAAATCGGAGGATATTACTCCGCAAATGATCACCGACAGACTTTATACCGCAGGTCAGCATGAGGTGGATCTGCTCATAAGAACAAGCGGAGAAATGCGCATAAGCAATTTTCTTATGTGGCAGATATCGTATGCCGAGCTTTGGTTCAGCGAGAAGATGTGGCCGGAATTCACAAATGAGGACCTGCACATGGCAATATATGATTACGGGCAGAGGAAAAGGCGTTTCGGAGGTATTTGATCATGCGGACGAGAGTTATAACATCCGTCGCGAGTGTGCTTTTGTTTTTTGTTATATTTTTATCTCCCGGAGTTGTGTTCAATATTGCGCTCGCGGCGATATCGTCGATCATGCTTTATGAACTGCTCAGAGCCGTCGGGGCGGATAAGACCGAGTATACCGTCGGATTTGTCAATGCGGCGGCAGTGTTGTCGGGCATATTTTATCCCAAATATCTTACCGAGGCGATTATTGCCGTTATATGCATAAGTATGCTTACATCCGTATTCACATTCCGTAAAGGCAGGACAAAAACGGTATATATTACGAATGTGTTTTCCATGTTTATCGCGTTTTTTATGTCGTGCATAGCAAAGCTTCGCGCAGAATACGGAAGCGCGGCGGTTTTCGTTGTGTTTTTGTCGGCGTGGATGACCGATATAGGCGGATTTTTCGGCGGATATTTTTTCGGCAGGCATAAGCTTTCTCCGAATGTAAGCCCCAAAAAGACGGTTGAGGGAGCGATAGGCGGCGTGGTTTTGTGCGTGGTGCTTAATGTGCTTTATGCGGTGTTTATAAATTACGTTATCTACGGCTATGCGGGATTTTATGCCAATTACGCGCTGTTTGCCGTCATGGCGGCGGCGGCGTCGGTTTCGGGGCAGCTGGGCGATCTGTCCGCATCGGTCATCAAACGCGAATACAAAATAAAGGATTACGGAACGATATTCCCCGGACACGGCGGCGTTATGGACAGATTTGACAGCGTGGTTTTTATCGCGCCGTGCGTATATTATTTTATGAAATATTTTATTATGTAGGCGGAGGATCTTATGGAAAGAAATATAACCCTTCTCGGCTCGACCGGTTCGATAGGAACGCAGACACTTGCGGTTGCAAGAAGGCATAAATTTATAAAAATAAAGGCTCTTGCGGCGAACAGAAATGTAAAATTGCTTGAAGAACAGATAAGAGAGTTTGCACCGTCATTGGTATGTGTTTCGGACGAGTCGGCGGCGGCGGACTTAAAAGTGCGTATAAGCGATACGCCGACAAAGGTGATCGGAGGGGAAAACGCGCTTATCGAGGCAGCGACCGCAGACGGCGCGGACACGGCGG
>JAFLUR010000103.1 GCA_022508725.1 Oscillospiraceae bacterium | reverse complement strand
GATGAGGTTGACCGCCATGCCATGGTAATAAGGTCTATTGAATATAACACAAATTATAACACAATTTTTCAGTATGATCCGCTTGGTCCTTTGCAGATATACGGCTATATTTCCGGCACAAGTCGTTTATATGCGGCGAACGTTTTCCCCGAAAAGGGAAACTCACTTAAGAATGACGAGATCCTGAGAGCCGTGTCATTCTATACATATAACAAGAACACAGATTATGAGATATACGTTATAACCGATTATTCTGATGCAGAGGATTTAAAGAATTTAGGCAGTCCCGTGGAAACAGGAACGATTGCAAATCTCGGCTACCACACTGTTAAACTGAACAATGACATATTGCTTGAAGCCGGAACGAGATTTGCTGTTGTCGTAAAATTCACTGCGGAAGGACAGAACGTGCGCACATATGTGGAATGCAGTATTTTGTCAAACGGAGAAATATACGGAGAAAAAGCGGCCGCGGGTGAGGATGAAAGCTATATGAGCAGCAGCTCCGGTCAAACATGGATTGATATGGGAATAGAATACAACGCGAATATGTGTATAAAAGCGTTTACCGATAACGGAACCGCCGGTGAATCTCCCGCGCTTTATGAAGCGATAGATAATGCAAACCGCGCTGTCAATAATGATATCTCGTTGATATCAGAACAAAATGATGATGATATTGATATCGGAATCGTGGGCATATTCGACGAAGAAGAGTATTCGCCGTATACTGAATTATTTGCTGATGACAGCGGATACAGCGAGACAGAGGGCTTTGTATTTCCCGAGCGGTATGATCTGCGCGAATTAAAGCAGGTAACGCCTGTGAGAAATCAGAATCCATGGGGAGGCTGCTGGGCGTTTGCCGCATGCGCATCGCTTGAAAGCTTTTTAATGAAAAAAGCATACGGCAATGATATCCGCGTTGACGGAGTGGAGCTTGACAGGCAGAATATATCGGTCGCAAAAGGCGGTGAATTTAATTTAAACGCCTCGGTTTTGCCGCTTAACGCAGCAAATAACTCTGTTGTGTGGTCAAGCGATAACGAGGACGTGGCTGTTGTTGACACAAACGGTCATATCAGCGCAAAGGAATTCGGGAAAGCGCGGATTACCGCCCGGACGGTTGACGGAAATTATACGGCTGTATGCTATATTGTAGTTCAGGAGGGAGAAGATGTTGAAGGAGTGGAGCTTGCGGATAAGGTCATCGTAAAGTCAAGAGGAGACATTTTCACCTTGGATTACAGAATTTATCCATCATATTCCAATAATCTTAATGTATACTGGGAAAGCAGTGCGCCTGATATTGTTTCGGTAAACAAAAACGGTGTGCTTACGGCTCTTAAAAACGGCACGGCGCAGATAACCGTTATCACTGAGGATGGGAATAAAATAGACACTGCGTCAGTTACGGTAGAAGGTGACGGAAAGATTGAAATTACAGACTGTGTCGCAAATCTTGAATATATCGGAAACGACCTGAGCGGTCAGGCAGAGTTTACTGTAATAAACAGTGATAAAGAGATCGGAGAGGCGACGGCACTGGTGGCGGTATACAATAAAAACGGCAGCCTACTGTCGGTAAAATCTCAACAGGTACAATTTGATACAGGCGAAAATCACATAGTTATTGACGATGTGTATGTAAAGGATGCAGCGGATGAAATATGGTATGTCAAGGGCTTTATATGGGGATCGCTTGACACAATGGAACCGCTGGCAAAATACAGAGTTAATGATACGCTGAATATGAACCGGAATTACGAAAATTGAAAATTAAAAAAATACCCGAAATTAGGAAGTTCCGGTGAAATATTTAGTAAAACAGCAGGGGAAGCAACGCTCATATGCCGCAAATAACTGCTTAATCGTCAATTGCAGCATAACATCTTTAAGAAAATGACCGAGCCTTTGAGTAACGATACTGAAGAATGATTCACATACCGAATTGTCATATGGTATGTGTGCTCTTGAAATGACTGCGTTACACCTAAAGCGACTGACACATCATATATGCGACATCGTGATGCAAAACATGGCGTGTTTTTACATTTACTTTCCGCGATTTCCGTGTTATAATCAAATAAATGATCATGTCGGAAAGGAGAGGATAATATGTCAAAGAAATTGATTGCGGCAATTTTAACGGGGGGTGTTTTAATGTCAGGTATATCTTTTACTTCGTTGTTATCGGCTGCAGAGGACAATTCCTCTTATGCTGCGGAGATTAATACGATTTATGTTTCACCGGACGGAGATGACAGCAATGCCGGAACGGAAGAAAAACCGCTGAAAACGCTTGAAGCCGCAAAGGCGGCGGCAAGAACCGGTTTCGATGGGACCGGGGACATTGAAATTATATTGCGCGGAGGCGAGTACAATATATCGGAAACCGTACGATTTACCTCCGAAGACGGCGGACGGAACGGACATAGGGTGATATGGAAAGGATATGAAAACGAAACGCCTGTTATAAGCGGTATGATTGAACTTACCGACCCGAGCCTTTATGATGCGGATAAAAACATATACCGCATTTCCGTACCGGAAGGATTTAATACCCGTCAATTATACATTAACGGCAAGAAGGCTTTGCGGGCAAGAAATATATCATATTCGGGCAATACATACGATCATCTCAAACGAACCTGCGAGCTCGGATTAAATTCCCGAAACAACCGAGAGCTGTATTTTTACCGTGATGATATTGAGAATCCGAACAATTTTGAGAATGTCGAGGTTCATTTGCTCACCGCATGGACAGATAATCTTTTGAGATTTGAAAAATATGATGCGGAAAACAATTTTAAGCCGGTGACTGTTGACAACGGTGACGGCGAAGGAGTTGTTGACGCGGCTGCGGTTAAGCTGCGCGAGCCTGAAAGCGGGCGTTTATTCAATCGTCCGCATCCCGATATTACCGGAAGCACTCTCGGATATAGGTCAAGATCATACTATTATTTGGAAAATGCTTATGAATTTATCGACGAGGATAACGAGTGGTATCTTGATGTAACGGAGGATATGATATATTACAAGGCTCCGGCGGATTTGGATATGAGTAATGCCCGGATCACGGCGCCCGCACTTGAAACTCTTATAAGCATAGACGGAAGCGACCGAAACCGTGTATGTGATCTCAGCTTTGAAAATATTGTTTTCGAGGGTTCAACGTGGACTCGTCCGAGCGAGGAAGGGCTTGTAGGCGGTCAGGCGTCTCAATATGTTCTTACGTCCGATTTGGACAATAACATAACGGTATATCATCCTCCGGGCGCGTTTTATGCGCAATACGCTGATAATCTCAATATCACCGGCTGTACCTTCAGAAAAGCAGGTTCGACCGCTGTCGATCTGTACTGCGGCGTTACAAACAGCAATATCTTCGGTAACGAGATATATGACGTTGCCGGGAACGGCATTTCGGCGGCAAAATTCGTCCTTGATGAAAATACCGAATTTCATGAAGCGTATAATCCCAAAGACAAATCGGAGATATGTGAGAACATCAATATTATAAACAATGCCGTTTATGACATCGGTACGGAATACGAAGGAGCCGTGGCGATCGTCGCGGGGTATCCCAAAAATATCGTGATAGCTCACAATGAGATATATAATGCGCCGTATTCGGGCATTTCGGTAGGGTTTGGCTGGACCGCCGAGGACAACGCAATGGAGCGCAATATTATTTTTGCAAACAGAATTCATAATGTGGGACTCGTTACCTGCGACTTCGGCGCGATTTATACCTTATCGAAGCAGCCGCAGTCGCTCTGCGCGAGAAACTGTATCTATGATCTGAGCTATAAGCCGTGGTTTGATTACGGTTATGCGGTAATGTATTTTGATGAACGGACAGAAGGGTATACGATAAAGGAAAACCTGACTTACGGTATAGGAGCCGGAGTATGGGGCAACGGAATGAATTTTAACGGTTGTAAGGATAAAAACACAACCGTTGACAATTATCTCAATGTCGATCCCGGGGCAAATGAAAGCACAGCGGCTGTTTTCGGCGAGTCCGGAATTGTTACGGACAGAAGCTGTACGGAGCTTGCGGAAGAAGCGCGGGAATATCTCGACGATATATTAAATCCGGAAGAAAAATATGATGAAACCGATTATTACATATACAAACCGATAACACCGAAGAAAGCGACCGCAACCGCTGCGGACAGCGCAAGCTCGGCGGAATTCGCCATTGACGGAAGGAGCGATACGGTTTATACCCTTTCGGGACAGACGGCAAATTCAATGGCAGATCAATATCTGCTTATCGAATTTGACGATGAGACCGTAATTGACAGAATTGTGATCGACCGTCAATACAACGCCGGCGGGATGACGTCCGACAACAGCTATTGGGCGGATTGGTGTCTTGCGGTAGGCTGTGAGCTTCAAGGCTCGGTTGACGGCGAAAATTGGGAAACGATAGGTGTTATGAACACTTGGCCGGATGACACGGGTGAGACGAAACAGGAGATATTTGAACTCAAAAGCCCGCGTTTATGTAAATATGTGCGCTACATACGCACAAAATACAAGACCGGTTCGGATTACGGCGTATGGCGATGGTCGTCGAGCGACGGCGGAAATCGTCTGAACATGCAGGAAATCAGCTTTTACGGTAAAACACCCGTTTACGCCGTTGATATTGTCAAAGTGAGCGCCGCAGGCTGTGATGCGGACAGCAGACCGGAATATGCCGCGGATAAAGACAGGAACACGGTGTACACACTATCCGGGCAGACTGCCGATTCAATATCGGAGCAGTATCTGCTGCTTGAATTGAGCGGAAAAGAAACTCTTGATAAAATAATAATCCGTCGTCAATACAATGCCGGCGGAATGACGACGGATAATAATTATTGGGCGGATTGGTGTCTTGCGGTGGGTTGTGAGCTTCAAGGCTCATTTGACGGTAAAAGCTGGGAAACGATAGGCATTATGAATACATGGCCCGACGGTACGGGGGATATAAGTAAGGATATTTTTGAATTTGATGATCCTCAGATGTACAAATATGTACGTTACATACGCACAAAGTATAAGACCGGCTCGGACTATGCAGTATGGCGTTGGCCGTTCGGCAGCGGAGGCGACGGCGGAAACAGGCTTAATATAAAGGAAATCGAGCTGTATACGACAAAAAAAGAACCCGGATCGGACGAAACGCCGATGCCCGGACCGGACGAAACATCGACACCCGGACCGGACGAAACGCCGATGCCCAGACCGGACGTAAAACCGCGGATCGAGGCGGAAATCACCTCGTTAAGCGCAGAAAGCGTCAGTGTACGCGCCCAAAGCAACACCGACGGCGAGTACAAAATGATTACGGCTGTTTATGATGAAAACGGCGCATTGCTTTTTGTGAAAATAAACCGGGCGGAATTGGAAAAGGATATTCCCAAAGAAATAACCGTTGATATAAAAGTCAACGGGGACGCGGCGGTATTCTTTTGGAAGGACGATATGACGCCTGTGTCGGAAAAAATAAAATACAGTTGAAAGGCGGTTTTACCATGAAAAAATTTTTAAATCGAATTATTTCCGCTGCATTAAGCGTTTTTATGATGCTTGGCGCAATATCGGGAATAAATGCGGAGAGTGGGGATGAAATGCACGGGTTATACGAAAAAGGGAACTTTGTAAACGGTTATAACGCTGTAAAAGACCGTCATGCGGACAGCGGCAGTCGCTCGTGGCGCGACGGAATGATAAGCGGCAACGGAGAGATCGGATATGTAACAAGCGGTGAGCCGTACAGCGACGCTTTTATATTTCAGCATATGTATTTTAATTATCCGTCGTCTCAGCCGCGGGAAATACCGGCAGAACTGCCGGGACAGCTTGAGGACGCAAGGCTGAATGTGTTTAACCTTAATGATAAATGGGAGATAAAGGACGCAAACGGCAAAAAACGCGCCCGTACCTTTTATTACAGCTATCACCCCGGTCATCAGCTTCGTCTTACTGCCGATTATACCGATACGGCTAAGGATTATATTCGCTATACCGACTATGAAACGGCTGAGAACGGAGTGAAATTCAGTGATAAATACGGTGAATGGGAAAGAAGCTCGTTCACATCGAGAACGGACGGAGTCGCTGTGACGAAACTTACAAAATCAAGTAAAGACCGTCTTATCAATATAACGGTTTCCATAGATGATATAGACGATATGTGCAAGGCATGGGACGGTTTGAGTAAAGTAACCGAACAGAGATATAAAAAAATTGTACCCGAGGATTGTTCATATATCGCGCAAATCGCTCACTATCCCGCGTATGACGGCAGCGAGCTTTATGACGGCGGTTACGGGGGCGTTACCTTGATTCTTGCGGAGGGCGAAAATGCCGTAAAGACGAGAGTCGTTTCCGCATCCGACGATCCGATGCTCATCGGTGACAATGCCTCGGTTAAAATCGAAAATGCGGATGCGGTATACCTTATAACCGCGGTGGACAGAAGCTTTAATATGACCGGAAGCGCTTCGGATGTTATGACAAAATTTGCAGGTATGGATACATACGGACTTTTAAATGAATTGGAGGAAAAAACGCGGAATGCGGCGGAAAAATATACCGCCCGAGGCAAATTCGACTATGACGCCGCGCTTGCCCCGTCCGCGGAGCTCCAAAAGGCGGAATTCAATCGTTTGAGCTTTGAACTTGAAGGCGATGAAGAGTTTGCCGGTTATGACAACAATTCGCTTATAAGCGAACAGCGGAAGAATACAAGCCGCATAAATCACGAATTTATGCGCCGCGCGTATGAACAGGCGCGCTATGCCATGATCTGCTGCGGCGGTACTTCCGCGCCGAGACTTTACGGGATGTGGACGGGAGAGTGGAATCCCGGCTGGAGAGGAATTTACACGCTTGATGCGAATGTGAATTTACAGGTCAGCTCGATGAATACCTCTAATTTGGAAAATTTTCAGGAAGGATATATAACATTTTTCCTCCGTCATGCGCCCGACTATATGTATAACGCAACTATGGCGTACGGTATGCATGACGCGCTTCAGCCGTCGGTAAACTCCGACGCCGACCGTGCCATGCATGTAGAGTATGACAATGCCTATCCGTTTGAATACTGGAATGCCGGCGCGAGCTGGTGTCTTTTACCGATATACGAATATTGGCAGTGTTACGGAAATCGATCTATACCGATAAACGACTATATGAGATTTGACGATCTGCAAAAGGTTCTCGGCGTAAACGACGGCGGGCTTACCGACGAGGAATTTGCGGCTTTGAAGGAGAGAGGGTATCTCGATCTTGAAAAGGATATTTTACTGCCGCTTCTCACAAAGCAGGCAAATTTTTGGGAGCAGATAGTAACGCCGAGATATTATACCGACGCAGACGGCAATGCCCGGCATGATGAGAACAAAACAGAACTCGAAGACGGTGAAAAATACATAATAATACCCGCTTATTCCCCGGAAAATAATCCGATAGGCT
>JAFLUR010000102.1 GCA_022508725.1 Oscillospiraceae bacterium | reverse complement strand
CGGCGAAAAAGGTTGTTGCAACAGCCCAATCACTCCGGACGGTTTTCGGATCGTGATTACGGTTTGTATTGGCAAGCCATTCGTCAAATTGCATTTGATCGAACAGAGCGCTGCCGTTGATCACTCTTTCACCGCAGGAGAAAAACTCCCGTTTCATTTCCTCGGCGGCTTCACGGTGCGATAATGCCGCCTGTTCCAAACGGATAATATCATCTTCCGGTTTTATCCCGTATATCATTCCCGATCTCCCCTTTATTTTTTCGTTTCAATTCTGAATACATCGACCATATCGTCGTAATAAGCGGTTATTCCGTCTATATACGGCATTATGGCGCTTACCTCCATGACAAAAACATTGCTTGCCGTAACATACGGCTCACCGTCTGTAAGATTTTCTTCTCCGTTTACAAGTATATGCGTATGTCCCGCTCTTACCTCAACTTCATATTTGCCGCTTGTGAGAGTAAGTGTTTTTGTCTTTTCGTCATAATTGAAATCAAAGCCGTTATGCTCCGATTTCAATCTGTTTAAAACACATATGACCGCTCCCCATATCGCGCCGTTTTTATTAAGACTGCGTACCCCTCTTGTATCCGGCTCCTGCCCGTTTACGAGTATCTTTATGTACGGTTCCTTTTCCGGCTCATATTTGATTTTATCGGCATCGGCTATAGGGGGAATATAGGCGTTGTCACTCAAATTTTCCGGCTCCAAATACCATCTTTCGGCTATACATTCGGTAAGGGTATCGACGTTCGCATTTTTGCTTTCAAAGGAACACCGGGCAGATATACCGTTCATATCCGCCGTGATATTTATTTTTCCCGCGGTTTTCAGTGAACGCACAAATACGCGGTTTGTTCCGCATTCGGCAAATATATGATCTTTATGTATAACGCTTTCCCTTTTATCCTCAAAATCAAATTTTCCGCTGTTGTATCCGCCCAAAAAAACACCGCAGCCTTCGAGAGTAAAATCTATTCTGTCATAACACAAAGGGCATATATTCCCGTCTTTGTCCAAAACCTCGATATCAATGAACATTACATCGCTTCCGTCCGCCGAAAAGCCGCCGGGAGCCGTATGAGGAACAAGCTTCAGCTTTGCGGGGCTTGACGCCGTTACGATTTTATCCTCAAAAACAAGTTTGTCATCATAATCGTAAGCCTTTGCATTGATGCTTCCGTTTTCGGTAATATCGATATTTTCAAAAGCAAATATAAAAGTATTGTGAGGTTTTTCCTTTTTAGCGATAAATCTTCCGTTTATATATAATTCAACCGATTTTACACCGTAGCTTGCGGCAACGTATACCGTTTTGTTTTTCGCGTCGCGTATACCCGTTTCACCTGTGTTCTTCCAAAATTCGCCGTTGAATTTTTTTATGTTGTATCTGTAGTTCTCACCTGTTATTGCGGGATAATTCCAATGTCCCAATATTTTTATAACGGGAGACGCCGACTGCATAACGCGGAACACGTCAAAGCTTTGCTTTTTGTTTCTTGCCGCATCGACTCTGCCGCTCATGCGCCCGTTTTCGCTGTACGCCTGTCTGCCGTGCTGTGCGCTGTCTGTCCAGCATAACGCCGCGCAGCCGCTGTAATAATTTTTCCCGGATGCGCCGCCTATTCTGTCATTGAAAAATTCACTGTACCCCACCGCTCCGGCAAGCGCAAAATCCTCAGAGGTCAGATCGTAAAAATCAAATCCGCTCCGTTTTCCGCCGCCGAAACCGACCCATTTGTTCGGATAATCGAAATCGGGCGGAGAAAAATCGTCCCATATTCTTCTCGGCGCCTCTTCCCGCAAATATTCCGTTTCGGTAACGGGACCGTGCTTCGCCGTATATTTTGAAGCGTGACGGTTAAGCATGGTTCCGACATATTCCGATTCATCGATAACGTCAACGGTATTCAATGTTCTGCAGCCCATAAACCGCCCGCCGTTTTTATCCAGCCCCTCTTTAAGCAGACGCATTTCCCTCATATGCTCGCGGTTTATCGAATTATTTCCCGCCTCCCAAAAGAGTATCGACGGGTGATTGCGGAAAGATATTATTATATCGCGCATCAATTCCACACGCTGATCCCACTGTCTGCCGAAATTTTCACGTTCCTTATCTCCCGCCGGCTGAGCGCATACGATTCCGTATCTGTCAAACGCTCTTATATCTCCGGGCGATCCCGCAACGTGCATAAAGCGAATATGATTTGCGTTGCTTTTTCGTATAAGCTCCGCGTCATAATCCTTTAACCATTGAGGCGCAATCCCGATCGCAGCCCATTCGTTCGATGCGCGCTGAGCGTAACCCCTGAGCCATACCGGCTCACCGTTGATCAGAATACCTCTTTCGGGATCGTAGTCCACGCTTCTGAATCCCGTTTCGATAACGGTACCGTCTGTTTCGCATCCGTTCACGAAAAGCGTCACATCAACGGTATATAATACCGGATCGTTTATACTCCAGAAATCAAGCCTTAAATTCTCCGAAACCGCCCGTATTACGGCGGTATTATGGGAATCGGTCACGGTAGGAGCGGGCTTTGTTTCATCGTTTACGGGAATATAATGAATATGCCCGTCGGGAAGTATCTCCTTTTCATACGCGTCATCAGGAATAATTGAGCGCGGTGTTCCGCATTCTCCCGTCCCACGGATAACCGAAACGGGTGAATTAAACTCCGCGGCGGTATTTCCTCCCGCATCCTTTATTCGTACCGAAATATACATTTCAGCATCCTTATTTGTTTCATTTCGGACCTCCGCCTCGACCGCGACTTTTACCGTCCCTTTCTGCAAGTCAAAATCCGTACCGTAAATATATGTCCCTTTTGTCCGGAAATTCGAATAGATCGGCAGCGTTAAATATGTCTTGGGCTTGAAATGAATTTTTATCGGACGTGTAATTCCGCCGACGGAAGGATTAAAGTCATTACAATTCCAGAAATAGCCCACACCCTCACATTCCGCCTTTTGCTCCTGAGATAACAGGTATGTACCCGGAATAACATCCTCCTTGTTCGGTGTTTCCGCAATACAAAAAGGAATATCCCTTGTGCAGGTGTTATCGGTTGCGACCGCAATAAGATTTTTCGATCCGTAGTCGATAAATTCCGTTATATCGAAACCGAACGGGGCAACGCCCGCCTCGTAATATCCCGCAAGTCTGCCGTTTACATACAAATAGCAGGTCTGACGTATTCCCTCCGACTCGAACAAAACCTTATGTCCGTGGTATTCTTCGGGTATTTCAAGACAGGCGCGATAAAAAGCCGCTGTCCTTTTCTGCGATCCTCCGGAATCACGGGCTCTTTGGCTGAACAGGTCCGCATCATTAAAGGTATGAGGCAAATCCACACTTTGCCAATCCTTTTCCTCATATTCCGGCTCGTAAAAATAATGTCCGTTCTTATCCCTGCATTTATCAAGGGCATTTTGCATCGGAAATGTATCCGCAGATTTAAAGCTCCAGTTATGGTGGAAATTATATTGATTTGATTTCATGATTTTATTCCTTTTTCATTAAAATAAGATTTTTGAGAATCCTTCCGGTATCCCGATATATGGTACGCCTGCAAATATCGCGCCGTTACGGTTAAATTATAGCACAAAAATATAAGAAAAGCAATACGCGCAAAGACTTTTTACATGACAATGAAAAACCTCACATTATGCCGGCTTATCCGATAGGTGCTTTTTACGGTTTCATAATCCTTTCAATCAATCCTTGTTCATTTCCGACAACGCCGCTGTATATACGATACCGGTTTTTGTATCGACGAAGAAATCGCCCGTTCTGCCGTCCGGGGCACATGAGAAGAAGAAATTGCTTTTAATATCGCCCTCGGCAAATGCGAACGGATGCAGTATGTCACTCGAAAATCCCGTAATCGAGCGAACCTGTTCGAGAATATCCTCCGAGCAATTTTTCGTTTTACGGTCGATTATATACAGCCTGTCCTTAATAATGCCCATAGACGGCGACTCACAAATATAAACCGCCGCATAATCCTCCGCATAGTAGGTCGATTGTATAAAATCTCCCGGATATTTTTTCAGCGTTTCTGCTGTTGACGCAATTTCGTCTGCTTCGTTTTCTTCGAATATTATATCGTACGTTTTCATTCCTGTTATGTTTCCCGCAGAGAAGTATATGCTTTTTATTTCGTCTTTTTTATACAGCGGAATATTTGTTATTTCAAAATTAAAATCAACATGACCGTTGCCGCCGTATTTCGTCACCTTGACATTTTCGGCTCTTATGCCGTTTATGACTATATTTGCGTTTTCGGAGATGAACCCGTATTTTTCTTCCGGCTCGGCAATTTTTGTGCCGTATTGAAAATAACACAGTGAGTTCAAAAGCTCTTGCAGCTTTCCCGAAAAGAACAAGCCCTTGTGTTGGTAAAAGCTCATATGAACGGTGTATTTTGTGCCGTCACAGCCGAGCGACGAGCCGAACAGCGTCGCATCGCCGCAGCCTGTCAATTTGCCGTTTTCATGGGAAATCGCAAATGCTCCCTCACCGTCGTCTTCAAAAGAATTCGTTTCCGGGCGGATTGCTTCGGAGAGATTTATGTTATATTCATATCCCGCCCGGTCGGGACTTGTAATGAAAAGATTTCTGTCCGTTTCATTCCATTCGACAACATAGCCCCAATCACGCATTTGCTCCGCGTGTATATATGTTCTGCCGCCGATGTTGTATGCGGCAGCAGGCTTGCCGTCAAGCAGCGTCATAATATCGGTTTCGTAATAATCGCCCAAAAGCATTCCCGACGGATAATTCGATTTTTTTATAACAGGCGGCGGTCCGGAATTTTCGTAGGGCATTTTATATATGTCAAGCCGCCGCGCCTCTCCGTCCCAATAAACCGAGAATGAATAATATTCCATATCCTCGGCGCTTATAAGTGTTTGTCCGCCTATATTTATTGAGCTGATTTCCTCACCGTTCAGATAGGTGTTAATATCGGTGCTGTAATATTGTCCCGCAACATCGCCGATGTCTGCGAGCGCCGGAAACGCGCTCATCATCATGATCGCAGCCGTTAAAGTTCCCGTTATCCTTTTCATTTTTTACTCCTCTCACCGCCGGCATATTACAAAAATCGCGGCGGATTTGCTTTTATCGTTCCGGTATTTATTATATCATGTCCGAATATCGCCGTCAATTCCGAAAAACCTGTAATTTAACTTATTTTCTTTGGTATGGTATAATTAAGGAAACACCGAATAAATCAAATATCAAAAAATAATTTAGCACCGCGGCGAAAAAATAGTGCGAACGCGTGCGCGCTTGCGCTAAAGAATAAGCGTATATTTTTTCGTAAATTATTTTTTGATTACCTTTAAATCAGTGTTTCCTTAATACTGATCCTCGAAACAACAGCAGACAAATCCAACGACATAAATTCCGCCCGTCTGCGCCGGCTGTTCCGGGCAGGCGACAGCCTGTCTTGCGGCAGCTGCCTTGACATACGAAATTTCTGCCGCCGGCTTTGTCTGCCAACGTTTCAAGGATTAGTATAAATCAGTGTTTCCCGAGGTATATTTACGGATAAAGCGTCGGGACGGCAGGAAAGAATACAGAGAGGGCAGTATATTTTATCGAAAAGGAAATAAAAAAATGAGGACGATTACGATTGCAAAAGTCCTCATTTTTCCGTATGCGCAAAAACGGAAGCCGGCATTTCTGAACGATCGAATGTTTTTTCGGATTTATTTTACAAGCGCGTCGAGATTATCTCTCATGACTTCAAAATAGTTTCTTCCTCCGGTCTCGCTCTCAAAGGGACTGAGCACAAGAACCTCTGCCCCGGCACCTTCTGCAACGGTGCGAACGATCTTATCGCTTTCGGTATTTTCGGCATAGACGTATTTTATCCCGTTCGCTTTCATAAATTCAATGATTTCCGCAATTCTTGCGGGTGACGCCTCCGACTCGTCGTTTATTCCGTTCAGTCCCATCTGCTCAATTCCGTATGCGCGGCACAGGTATCCGTAAGCTTCATGCGAAACGATGATTTTTTTTCCGGCAAGACCGCTTTCGGCATAATCCCTGTCAAGCTGTTCGGTTTTTTCGCGGCAAATTCTCAGATTTTCTCTGTAGTAATCCGCGTTTGCGCTGTCCTTTTCGCAGAACGCATCGCATATTTTCTCCATCTGCGTATACGCGTTTTTCGGGTCTAACCATACATGCGGATCGTTGTCACCGGTTTCCATACCCTCGGACGCTTTGATAACGGTCACATTATTCCCCATCGAACCGATAATTTTTCCGACCCAGCCTTCCATTGTATCACTGTTGTATATAAATATATCCGATTTTTCCGTTTTTACCATGTCGGCGGCGGACGGCTCAAATTCGTGCGGTTCTCCGCCGTCTTCGCTCAGATTGTATACCTCCGCTTTATCGCCTCCGATAAGACGCGCAAAATCGTACATTGCATAAAAAGACGCCGTGACCGTCAGCTTATCTCCGGCGGTATCCGGTATATCCGTACCGAAACACGAGGTCAGTAAAAAAGGCGTCATGATCAAAAGGACTATGCTCACAAAAAATTTCTTCATAAAATTCCCGGACCTTTCATTGAATGATTTTTTTGAATAACCTGTGCGTGCCTATACGTTATGCATCTATGAGTATTTCACCGTTTTTGACTTTCTCGCAAAATGCGATGATTGCTTCCGTTTCTTTTTTGGTAAATTGGGACAGATCAATGGCGTTGTTCCTTATGTATGTACGAAAAACCCTGCCGTAAAATCTGTTTTTTACCTCATCCTTTGTTATTCTTTTGGGATTGTCCGTTTTGCACAGAAGATATTCCACCGAAACATTGCAGGCGCTTGCGATATCTCCCAAATATTTTGTTTTGGGATACCTCGATCCTTTGACCCATGCTTCAACAACATCTTCCGATACCCTTAAAATGCGGCTCAGTGCCTTGTTGGACAGCTGAGTGCCGGCAAGGACCATCGTCAGCCTTTCATAGAGTTGTTTTATATATTCTTCGGTAAGTCCCTGTAATTCCAATGATTTTGCCATGATATTTTTCTCCGTTTCATGATAATTTTCCTTTTAACAAGCATACTTTTAAAACCGCTTATTTATGACAATTTGTTTTTATGATAATCTATTTTTAAAATCCTCATATCCGAACCGGCGCACAATCTCGATTTTTCCGTTTTCGCGCAGTACGGCTATGGCGGGAAGATTTATTCCGTTAAAGGTATTCGTCTTGACCATGGTGTATAACGCCATATCGCGGAAGATTAATCTGCGCCCCTCATAAAGCGGCTCGTCAAAGCTGTAATCGCCGATTATGTCTCCGGCAAGACAGGTAGCCGAGCTTATGCGGTATGTATATTTTTTCACGCCGGGTTTTCCCGCGCCGAATATATCCGGACGGTAGGGCATTTCAAGCACATCGGGCATATGGCAGGCGGCGGAGGTATCGGTTATTGCTATATCCATTCCGTTATGCACTGTTTCCTCGACACGGGTTACCAAAAATCCGCAGTCAAG
>JAFLUR010000101.1 GCA_022508725.1 Oscillospiraceae bacterium | reverse complement strand
AGAAAAATCCACTCAAAAATCCAACGATTGGAGGAATACTAAACAGGCTCTTAATCGGAGGAGCAATAAAAAACTTAAAGTCTTGCTTTAATTTATGCTATATTTATGATAAAAATTACATATAAATTCAATAAGATCCCCGCGGCTTTGGGGAGGAGGAACAGGGAGGTATGAATGTTTTGAAAAAAATTGTTGTATTGAAAAAAACAGCGGCATATTCGGGGATAATCGCGCTTACGGTGCTGATAATACTCAGACCGGACCATGCCATGCAGGCGGCGGAAAACGCATTGCTGCTTTGCGGGGAAACGATAATCCCGTCATTGTTTCCGTTTTTCGTATGCTCGGGACTTCTTATATATTCGGGCTTTGCTCAGACGCTTGCAAAGATATGCTCTCCGATAATGAAGCCGGTGTTCGGCATAAGCGGGAGCGGTTCGGCGGCGTTTGTACTCGGACTTATAAGCGGCTATCCGCTGGGAGCGTCAACAGCTTGCTCGCTGTATGAAAGCGGCTATTTGACGGAGGGTGAAACCGAACGGCTTTTGGGATTTTGCAATAATTCGGGACCGTTGTTTATACTCGGGGCGATAGGCGCATCGCTGTTCGGAAATCCGAAAATCGGGTGGCTCATATATATATCGCATATCGCCGCGGCGTTTGCGGTGGGGATAATTCTGAAATTCACAAAAAAGGAATATGAGGTCATTTCACCGCATATGACCATATCAAACCCCAAGATGAGTATCGGTGAGATATTTTCGACGGTCATATCGAATTCGGTGGGGAGTATGCTGAATGTATGCGGAGTCATAGTATTCGCGTCAACAGCCGCGCAGCTTCTGCTCGGTTTTTTTCCGTGTGATATGTGGTATACCGCGTTTATAACGGGACTGTTTGAATTTGCCTCGGGAACGGGCGCGGTTGCGGAGCTGGGCATAGATGAGTTTTACAAGATAATTTTATCGGCGTTTATAGTGGGTTTTGCGGGGATAAGCGTGCATCTTCAGGTTATGAGCATAACCTCGAAATACAGGCTCAGTCTGAAAAAGTATATTTTGGGGAAGCTTATGCAGGCGGGAATATCCGCCGCCGTTGTATATTTTGTGATAAGATATACGAATATATTGTATAAATTCACTCCCGCGGAAAAAGGAAGTATGAGCATGGGCTTTTTTACCGCGGCGGGATTTGTTGTTTTTGTGTCGGCGGTTATTGCAATTGTCGCCGTGAGCGTATCGAAAGCGCGCAAAACCCGTGCGGAGCTCTGAAAGTCTGTTTGTAAAAAAACGATGCAGGGACATCGGTGTCCCTGCATTATTTATCAATCAATATCTATAACGTCGGAATCCGTTTTTTCGGAATTCCCGCTTTTTTCGCTTTTTTCATTTTTTTCCGCATCCGACGAACCCGTTTTTGAATCCGGAACGTTATCCTGCTTATCCGATTTATCCGGGTTGACTGCGGATTTATCGGTATTGTCCGATTTGTCGGTATTATCCGTTTTATCGGTTTTATCCGCAGGCTTGCTCTGCGATGATGTTTCGGCGGATTTATCGGTGTTATCCGGTTTGCCGGTTTTATTTTTTTCGGAAGAAATATCCGGAGCTTCATTTCCGGCGGAATTTGTCTGAGATCCGCCCTTGTTCTTTGTTATCTCATCATATTTCTGAGCTATTTCATCCTTTGAAATACCGCCGGGTGAGGGTGTTGCCTTGATGCCGTCCTTGACCGGAATATCGGTTTTCGGGGTCGCTTTGGATAATTCGTTTAAAGGACCGTGGTCGATTTTTTCCGCATCCTCGGGAGATTTTGTCGGAACGGGCGGGTTTGTCACCTTTACGACCTTTGAGGAATAATCCTCCTCATCCGAATTATCCGGTATATCCTCAGTCTTTGAGGCAGAGTCATTTTTGGATGAAGATGATGAGCTTTTTGTTTGGGAAACCTTTTTATCCTTCGACTTTGAACTTCCGTCGGGCGAATCTATGGTTATTTTCGATGCGTCATAGCCGAATACGTCCCGGACGAGGGTTCTTGTCGCCTCAAGATCGCATATCCAATAGCTTGCGCCGTAATCGGTGCCGTTGCCCTCTCCCGGGAGCTGATATGCGGTCACGTTTTCGGATGAAAAGTCCTTGAGATATTTTACATACTTCGTCATATCAACGATTGTCATGTTCGTTTTTATACCCTTTTTTATGCTCATTATGATTTCCGGAAGATTGGTGAGATTTGACGCCGTGAATTTCTGATCCACAAGCGCGCGGATAAATTCCTGCTGCATGGCGACTCTTCCGCGGTCGCCCTCGGGATATCCGAGACCCTTTGTATTGCTTTTTCTGTATCTGAGCAATTGCTGTACCTGATTTCCGTTAAGATGCTGCATACCCGGTTTAAGGTGTATATGCAGACTCTGCACCGGATCGTCGTAATTCATTCCGCGTCCCTTTCCTTCAACATCCGGAACGTCGAAATCAACGCCTCCCAGCGCG
This sequence comes from Oscillospiraceae bacterium, assembly GCA_022508725.1. Taxonomy (GTDB): domain Bacteria; phylum Bacillota; class Clostridia; order UBA1381; family UBA1381; genus JAFLUR01. The sequence continues at coordinate 5,039 of JAFLUR010000101.1, read as the reverse complement.
TTTATAAAGTTATCTATCGCGCCGAAGCTGAATTCAAGGTAATAATGTATGGGTATTCCGGTAAGTCTTGTAACAGCCTCCACCGACCCTTCCGGACCCGCAATCTTGCCTTTCATTCCGCCTATGGCGTGAGCGGCGTTTATCTTCTGATATTTCGTACCTATGTACATACGCGTATCACGGGGAATGGAAAGCAGATTTACCTTATTTTCGTCAATATCGTATGACGCTACCATGATCGCGTCGGTACGCAGACCCTCAATATCCACACCGAGAAGGAGAACATTGATCTTGCCCTCCTTTATATCCACGGGAACGAGAGAATCATCGTCGAGAATATCGTTTCCGCCGCCCGTAAAATCACAGCCGAGACATACGGCAACGACTGCGATAAGGACCGCAAACATTGAAAAGACGATTTTCAGGTAGCGGTTTTTGTTCATTTTTAATTTTTTGTTGTTTGTGCCTTTGGCTTTTTGAGCCGATTTTTTCGGTGCGGCTCGCTTTGCCCTTCGCGGTTGTTTCATAATAATTCTCCTAACATTGAAAAAACACCGTTTTATCTCGATTTATCGTTATATATTACGGTATCACCCGATATCCACGGTAAGCTTTGAGTTATCCGCGCCGTCCGGCCGCTCCGATTTCTGTGTCACCGGAGGATTTGGGTCATCGGGGGTTTTCGCCGGTGTTTGTTTTTTGAGTGCTTCCTCAAGCGCGGCTTTTTTCAGGGCTTCCTGCGCGGCGTCCGACTGCTCGTTTTTATCGGTTTGAACCGGCGGATTTGCGGTATCCGGCTGCCGACCTTTATCTGTTCCTGCTGCGGGCGCCGCGGTATGTGGCTGCCCGGTTTTGTCGGTCTGAGACTGCGGCGTTTGGGTATTCGGCTGCCGGCTTTTATCGGTATCGGCGGTCGGCGATGACTGTACGGTATTCGGAGGCGTTATATGAGCGGGACTTCCCGTTCCTGCCGGAGAGGTATGGGGCGGGAAGGTTATGGCGGGCATACTCGGAGCGGGAGGATATGTCGGTCTTACTGCGGGAGCCGATGTTGCGGACGAACCGGACTCCGTATTCGGTGAATCTGACGGAGTGTCTGTTTCGGCAGGCTTCGGCTGTGAGGTTTTTTCCGATGACGAGCCCGCTGAAGACGATGAAGTCTTTTTATCCTTTGATACGCTTGAACCGTCGGGCGAGTGTATTGTTATTTTTGACGCGTCATATTCGAATTCCGTTTCCACAAGTGCGGCGAGCTCTTTCATATTTGCGATCCAGTAGCTTGCGCCGTAATCGGTATCGTTATAATGCCCCGGAACAGAGTACATTTTGATGTTTTCGGTGCTGAGATCCGAAATGTTCGGGATCAGTTTGAGCATATCGGCAATGGAAAGGTTTGTGTCGATATCATTTTTCCACTGTTCGAAAAGCGCGGGAAGATTTTTCAGAGTTTCGGGACGGAGCTTTTGTTCCAAGAGTGCCGAAATAAACTTCTGCTGCATTTCCACACGTTCGATATCTCCCATGGCATAGCGTCTGAAGCGCACCAATTGCTCGGATTTGTCACCGTCAAGCAGCTGATAGCCCTTTTTCAGATGTATATACAGATCCTGTACCGGGTCCTCGTAATTCATATCGCGGGGAACATCGAAATAGACTCCGCCGAGTGAATCTATTGTGTTTCTGAACGCGGAAAAGCTGAATTCGACATAATAATTTATCGGTATTCCGGTAAGTCTTGTGACCGCCTCGATAGACCCCTGAGGGCCTTTAATGTTTCCGCTCTGCGTTATGGCGTGAGACGCGTTGATCTTCTGATATTTTTTTCCGACATACATACGGGTGTCGCGCGGAACGGACAGCATATTCACTTTGCCTTCGTCAAGGTCATAGGAAAGGACGATAATGGTGTCGGTTCTCAGACCCTCGACGTCCACGCCGAGAAGAAGTATATTGATCTTGCCGGTCGCCTTGTCAACGGGTACGAGCGAATCGTCGGTTATTTCGGGCTCGTCCGTTACCGCCGGAGACGGAGAGAGGGAATGACCCATATATGAAGAAAATCCGAATCCCATTGCAACAAAGAACGTGCACAGAAGAACCGCCAATGAAATCCCCAGAACGGCAATATATTTTTTGCTTGCGGATGACGGCTTTTTTGAAGCCGGATTTTTATTCGGGAGATGAGCGGGTCCGGAGTTTTTTTTCGTTTTTCCGGTTTTTTTATTTGTCATATATACACACCTTTCTTCGATCCTTAGTCCTTTCTTTTCTCCGGAGTTTTCTGCGGCGTGAGAAAAAATTGCGATATCCGTCATGCGGCATACACAGTCTGCCTAAAGCGCGGAATTACAGACTGTATATGTCTAAAATTATAACACTTTACCCGGCTGTATGTCAAGATTTTTTATGTTTCCTACATATATTGTTCACATATTCGCTGTTTCAGGCGGAATGAAAATCGACATCTATACCCAACGCGAAAGTATATCTCAGGAGCTGTTCGATACTTTCAATATTTCCTTTTTCCATTTCTATTATACTTTTTGCCGGAATGTCGGAAATTCCCGCGGCATAGCCTATATTTATGCCTTTGGCATTGCGCGCCGCGGCAAGCGAAGCTCCGAGCTTTTGCAGGGATTTTTCAAGATCGAACACCGGAGGATCTTCTTTTGCCGTCTCTTCCGGCTTTTCAACGTCTTTAATGCCGCCCGTATTGTCGTGTGTGCCGGACGGCGCGTCGCCGCCCTGCGGTGTTTGGGGAGCGGTTTTTTCTTTCGGTATTTCTTCTTTAACGGGGGTGATATATCCCGCCGCGCCGAGAACCGCATCGGTGAACTCCGAATTACGCGAGAGAATTCGTCCGGTGCAGCTTTTTACCGGAATATCCGCATCGCCGTTTACCTCAAAGCTCTCGCCCGTCAGCAAATCGACGAGCTTGTCGGAATTTGCGCGGAAACGGAAGCTTGTGTCAAAGTCCTCGATATTGAGCAGTATATACACCTCTTCGTTTCCGTCGGCGCGTTTGTAGGAATATTTTTTGTTCTCAAGCGTCATCTGATGATATGCGCCGTTTTCGAATACCGGAAGTGTGCGGCGTATTTGTGCAAGCTTCGAAATATGTGCGGTAAGAGCGTTATCCGTCTTATCGAGCGTTTCGATGCACGGACGCAGAGGACTGTCGTCGCCGCCGCGCTTTTCTCCCTTTGCCCCCCATTCGCTTCCGTAATAAATGCTCGGACAGCCGGGCATGGTGAAAAGTATGGTATAGGCATTGTATATGTGGTTTTCGTTTTTCAGCATGCTTGCAAGACGGTTCACGTCATGGTTATCAACGAAATTGTAGGTTTTTATGCCGTTGTATATGCCTCCGCTGCCGCCGTTTCCGAACTGACGTATAAACGAGTGAGCTATTTCAAAATAATTCTTATCGTTATGCGAGGAATATATTCCTTTGTAACATTCGTAGTTTGTTACCGACTCAAGCATTTCCGGATTGGCAAAACGCGAATAGTCGCCGTGGATAACCTCGCCCATAAGCCAGAAATCCTCTTTTAGGCCGGTGCAGAAGCGCCGCAGTTCTTTTATAAATCCGGGATCGAGACAGTACGCCACGTCAAGACGCAGTCCGTCGATGTCGAATTTTTCTATCCACATACGAACGGCGGAGAATATATGCTCCTTTACCTCGGGATTAAGCAGATTAAGGGTAACGAGATTGAAATGCCCCTCCCATCCCTCATACCGGAAATTATCGCCCATCGGGGAATTTCCGTCAAAGTTAAGATTTTTGAACCACGAGACGTATCTTGAATTTCCGCCGTTTTGCAGGACATCGCGGAATGCGTGGAAATTTCTTCCGACATGATTGAATACCCCGTCCACAACCACTCTTATTCCGTTTTCGTGCAGCTTTGAGCTTACAAGAGCAAAATCCTCGTTCGAGCCCAAACGGCGGTCGATTTTCATGTAATCGGAGGTGTCGTATCCGTGCTCGGAGGACTCGAATACCGGTCCGAAATATACGGCGTTTACACCGAGACCGCACAAATGAGGTATCAGGTCGATGACCTTATTTATTCTGCTTACGGTATCGCCGCCGTCGTTTACGCGCGGCGCGCCGCAGAAGCCTATCGGATAAATATGATATATGACCGCTTTGTCTGTCCATTTACTCATTTTTTACAATCCTTTCTTAATGATAATAAAATTTGTATTGACTTATCTTACATCCGGCGCAGATCATGATAATTTGTTTACATATACTATTATATATTGAGTACACATTATTTGCAAGTAAAAAGATATACAATAATATTTTTTTCCGGTTACGGGAATATTACCGCGATAAGACAATATTATATTTATATTAAGAAAATGTTACGAAAAAAGTGTTATTGGTATAAAAAGGAACCAAATAAAATATTTTATGTGAATTTATTATGTAAAACGAGAAAAAGTGGATATTTGAAAAGTGGATAAATCATGTGTATATGTGGATAACTCCATGCTGCAAGATAATATGCGACAAAACGGGAGGTGTAAAAAGTGGATAAGTATGTGGATAAGGTGGATAAATACTGTGGACAAAGATAAAGAAGGCTCGGGATCTCAGGAAATATGTAAAGCTCATATCTCAGGCGCAAACCGCGGAATTAAGCGGAAATGTTATTTTATTACAGTTTGTTTTCAAGAGGTAAAGAATATGAAATACGGTAAAAATTATGAAACAATAAAAAACAGAGAAAAAAATACTTGACTAACAATATTTTTTGTGATATAATAATTTTCGCTGAGGAAGGCTCTTTTTTTTTACGTTAAATTTGAGCCTGCTTGCCGCAATAAAATCGGAGGTATAAAAAATGAGAGTGAAAATAACATTGGCTTGCTCCGAATGCAAGCAGAGAAATTACAATACCATGAAAAACAAGAAAAACGATCCGGACAGACTTGAAATGAACAAGTATTGCAGATTCTGCAGAAAGCACACACTCCATAAGGAAACAAAGTAAGCCGCGGCTTTTTGTCGGGAGCGGAGTTTT
>JAFLUR010000100.1 GCA_022508725.1 Oscillospiraceae bacterium | reverse complement strand
GCTTAATAAAGAAAAAAATTTAAAAAAGGTATTGACAAATCGGGAATGTGCCGGTATAATATTAGTTGTTGCGATAAAGAATGATTTTTGCGAGAGTGGCGGAATAGGCAGACGCGCACGTTTGAGGGGCGTGTGGGTAAAACCGTACGGGTTCAAGTCCCGTCTTTCGCACCATGGCGGAACACCGATTTTGATACAATGCCTATCAAGATTGGTGTTCGGTTTTACATATGGTATCGCATACAAAATCAAATCCTATCTTAAATAATAAGGGAATTGCGGATAATTTGAAATTGTCCGTAATTCCTTTATTTTGGTTTTGACGGGATTTTATTTCCGGGGACATAGCCGTTGTTTTTTTGTGCGGCGATTTTTATTGTTTGCCCGCGGTACGGAAATATTTGCGGTTGAATTTGCTTATGCAAGGGTGTATAATGAATGGGGATCGATTATTCCGGAAGGAGGAAGTAAAAATGGTTCTCGGTGTCGATATAGGAAATACGAATATAGTGGTCGGAGGTCTCGGCGGCGGCGGAATAAAGTTTGTCAGCCGCATCGCGACCGAAAAAAGCCGTACGGAATTTGAGTACGCGATAATGATAAGAGGTATTTTAAATATGTACGAAATCAATGCGGAGGAAACGGAGGGGGCGATAATATCGTCGGTGGTGCCGCCGCTGACAAGGGTCATGAAAAACGCCGTTGAGATGGTATGCGGCAGAGAGCCGCTTATTGTCGGACCCGGGATAAAGACGGGACTTAACATAAAAACCGATAATCCCGCCGCTCTGGGAAGCGATCTGGTGGTGGACGCGGTCGCGGCTCTGGCGGAATACAAGCCGCCGCTTATCGTAATAGATATGGGTACGGCGACCACGATCTCGGTCATAGACGGTGATTCGGGATATATGGGCGGCGTGATCGTTCCCGGTATGGTCATATCGCAGAACGCGCTTTCGGCAAACACATCACAGCTTCCGTATATAGATATATCCGGTCCCGACCGTGTAATAGGAAGAAACACGGTGGAATGTATGAAAAGCGGAATGATATACGGCACCGCGTCGCTTATCGACGGAATGACCGACCGCATAAGAGATGAATTGGGCGCGGACGCGTGCGCGGTGGCAACGGGCGGATTGTCCGGCATGGTCGTTCCGCATTGCAGACGGAATATAATTTACGACAAGGACCTGCTGCTCAAAGGACTTTATGTTTTATTTGAAAAAAACAGCCGTGAACGGCGGTAGCGGCGGCTGTTCCGGCGCTTTGTGCATAATGTATATAATATCGCGGCTTTATCCGGAAATAAATATATATTTTTGCGGGAATAAATTTGAGCAAAGGTCTTGACTAATCGAAAAATAAAGTGTATACTGTTCATAGTGTGTCCTATGAATGCCTTGCGCACGTTCGGGACACGACAAAAGACCGTATATCCCCCCGAAGGGCGGATATGTCCGGTCAATGTGACAGGTAGTATATCGTATATGACGCTTATATTACAATTTTGTTACAAGTGCAAAAATAGCATTGACTTATAAGACGATTGTATGTTATAATCAGTGCGTAGTTAAAGATTTTGTTAATCTTTAATCTGTAAAACGGATACGGTCTTTGGCGGAAAGGTCCCGGCCGTGTTTCTGAGGAAGACCTTTCGTAAGACAAATATAATAAGGGAGGATTTGAGAGTATGAAGAAACATCTCAAAAGCGTAGTATCATTCGTAGCTGCTTTGGGTGTTACTCTTAGCTCGGCGGCTTCAATGGCAGCAAGCTACAGTGACGTTCCGAATGATGCAAGTTACGCAGAAGCAGTAGCAAGTCTCAGCTCTATCGGTATTTTGACAGGTTATGACGAAGTTACATTCAAGCCTGATGCGAATATAACAAGAGCAGAGGTTGCGACGGTTGTAGTAAGAGCTTTGGCTCAAGAAGAAGCAGCAATAAGTTCAAAAGGTGTTACGTCATTTACGGATGTACCGGCTGATCACTGGGCATCGGGTTACATAAATGTAGCAAGCTCGGGTAACAATGCGTTTATCAACGGTATGGGCGACGGAACATTTGCTCCCGAAGCAAACGTAACATATGCACAGGTAATCAAAATGCTCGTTGCGGGTATCGGTTACGGCGACTGGGGTGTATCATACGGCGGTTATCCGACAGGTTACATCACAGCGGCTAAAAACTTGGGAATCACAAACGGTGTTTCAACAGTAAACGCTGATGAGGCGGCAACAAGAGGTACGGTTGCTCAGCTCACATACAATGCGATCAACACACCGCTTCTTTCACTTGAAACATACAGCCCGACAAACCCCGAGTATGTTGTTCTTGACGGTACGGGCAACCGTGATTATGAAACAGCTTTGACATATTATCACAACATCTACACCGTAGAGGGTCGTGTTATTATGACAAACAAGTCAAGCGGCGGTACTCTTGAAGCAGGTAAAGTAAGATATCAGATCGAAAATACAAAGAATTACGGCGAAGATACATATATTGTTAAGAGATCAGAGGAAGATACCTGGTTCTCAGAGGAAATGTATGTAGGCGATACAGACGCTGCGGATTACCTCAACGTATATTCAAAGGCTTTGGTTTATGTTGATGCCGATGAAGAAGCAACAATTCTTTCAATCGTGGCTTCAGGCAAAAACCAGATAGTAGAGCTTGATACAAAGGGCTGGGATGATGAGTACTATGACAGTAAGGAAATAGCTCGTGATAAGATGCTCGAAGACGATGGTAAGAATCAGATCTGGTTCTACAGCGACGGCAGCAAGAAAGGTAAATCATCAAGATATTATCTTGCCGATGAATTCACAATGTATGTAAACGGTGTTAAGGTTGACGATGTTGAAGAGGGCATTGAAGAGTACATCTTTAAAAATGAAGTAGGTAAGATCACATTGGTTGATACTCCGTCGGAGGGCTCGGTATCCACAGACGGTAAGTATGACGCTATGTTCATATCATACTACGGTACAGCCATAGTTGATTCGACAACATCGGATAAGATTTATTTTGACGATAAGGACGCTGTTCTTTCGAACGCTAAGTCGGAAATCGAATTCGAGTGGGATGATGATGATTATTCATACACATTCACGATGGACGGCAAGGAAATCAGCTTTGAGGACATCAAAGAGGGCGATGTTCTTTCAATCGCTTACGATGTAACCGCTGCGGAATTTAAAGATTCAACTTTCTATGATATCATTGTTTCAAGAAATATCGCAGAGGGTAAAGTTGTAGAGCTCAATGACGAAGACGGTGAAATCGGTATCGGTGACGAAATGTATTCACTCGTTGACGGCTTGACAGGTACAAAGGATTACGATACAGGCGAGTGGGATCTTGATATATTCAAGAACAGCCTCGGTACATCCTATACGGTATACCTTGACGCATTCAACAGAATAGTTGATTCAGAGAAGCTTGCTTCGACGGTTAAGTACGGTATCGTTCACAGAGCTTGGTATGATGACAATTCGGAAGAAAGAAAAGTTACACTCTATGACACAAGCGCAGCTTCAAAGACTTTGATAGTTAATGAGGATATGGATGAGTGGGATGACTTGTTGGAGTTGACATATAACAGTGGTAATTTTGATGAGAACGGTAACTATTCAAATCTCGGTTCCGGCGCTCCTTCATATGTAGAGAACACTTACGGCGTTGAGCAGAGAGTTATCACATACGAAACAAACAGCAAGGGCGAAATTAAGAGCTTTAAGAAGCTTACAGGTTCGGGTAAGTACGGCGAGTATAAGAAGAGCTCGAACAAGATCGGTTCCTTGTCGATCGGCGACAGCACGGTTATCATCTCCAAGGGTGATGAAAGCAAGACCGATTACAACTTGGTAAACAAGTCGTCCTTGATTGACGGTAACGAATATGCGGTATTCGGCTATGATAAGGACAACAGCACATATCCGTTTATGTTGATTGTTGACGGTATCGGTTCTTATAATGCGGATACAAGATTTGCTGTGGTTGAAAAGGTAACACAGGGTCAGAATGACGCTGAGGATGATTGCCACAAGATCAGCTTGTACACAGCAGGCAGCAAGGATCTCCAGGTACTCAACACAGACGAGAAAGATGATAATGAGTACGGATATCTCGTTAAGGGCGATGTAATTGTATTCAAGACAAACGCAAACGGCGAAATCACAGAGGTTAAGAGAATATTCAGCGCTGAAGAGGATATTTCGAATTACAACGATTTCGTAACAGAGGATCGTGACGATGTTTGGTTTAAGGATTACACCGGCATTATCGAGAAGTGGGACAATGACGAGGATGTAGAGCTTTATTGCGGTCCCGTAATTGACAAAACAAGCTCAAGCATTACTATTGCTACAAAGGCTGATACGGAAAAGGATATAGATGACGATGATGTATCAGGCGAGCTTGTAGTTAATATCGATGATCTTACTGAGTTGGATTATGCGGATGATATCGCTATCTATGTATATGACCTTAACAACTCAAAGAGTGAGAGATTGTATGTAGGTACAGCTTCATCGGTTACTAAGCCGAGCATTCCGAAGTCGTATAAGCAGGGTCGTGACAATCAGTATGTAGACCTTGCGGAGCTTGACATCGATGGCGAGATTGATTTCACAATCGCATTCGCTAAGACTGTTGATGATGAAGTAACAGATTTGTTTATAATCATTCCTAAGAAATAATTATAAATAAGTTATACGAATACGGCGGACATAAGTCCGCCGTATTTTTATTTGCAGTCGCATTTTGCAGAGCAAAATGCGACCATGCACGGAGGAAGGCGATGAAAGCGGTTTTCGAAGAGAACTCCCTCCGACACGCTCCGCGTGTCACCTCTCCGTCGGAGAGGGAGGCAAAAAAGTTTCCTCTTTGAGGGAGTCGATTGAGGGAGCTTTTGGAAAATATATTACGGTATCGCGTATTTGATAAATTTTTTTGACTTTTTACGGCAAAACACTTGAATTTTATTGCATAAATAAGTATAATAATAATGTGAATATACAAGGACAGGTTACACGGTGTTTACAAAAGTAAAGTATTTGACAGGACGGAGGATATTATGTTCAATTTAGATGAAATTAAGGATTTCGATAAGGAGGTTTTTGATGCGATAAACTCTGAGATCGAGCGTCAGGAAAACAAGATCGAGCTTATAGCGTCGGAAAACTTTGTATCAAAAAGAGTTATGCAGGCTATGGGTACACCGCTTACAAACAAATATGCGGAAGGATATCCCGGAAAAAGATATTACGGCGGATGCGAATGTGTGGATATCGTTGAAAATCTTGCGATAGAACGCGCAAAAAAATTGTTCGGCGCAGATCACGCGAATGTTCAGCCGCACTCCGGCGCGCAGGCGAATTTGGCGGTATTTTTTGCCCTTCTCGAACCCGGCGATACCGTCCTCAGTATGAATTTGGCGCACGGCGGTCATTTGAGCCATGGAAGTCCGGTCAATATTTCGGGAAAATATTTTAATATAGTTCCATACGGCGTAACGGAAACGGATAATACCATAGACTATGACGAGATAAGAAAAAAGGCGATCGAAACAAAGCCGAAATTGATACTTGCCGGAGCAAGCGCGTATTCAAGAACGATAGATTTTGAAAAATTCGGCGAGATAGCCAAAGAGGTCGGCGCTTATTTTATGGTCGATATGGCGCATATCGCGGGTCTTGTGGCAGCCGGTCTTCACCCCAATCCCGTTCCTTATGCCGATGTTGTTACAACGACAACGCATAAGACGCTCAGAGGCCCGAGAGGCGGTCTTATTCTTTGCAAAGAGGAATATGCAAAGGATATAAACAAGGCGGTATTCCCCGGAATACAGGGCGGTCCGCTTATGCACATAATCGCCGCAAAAGCGGTATGCTTTAAAGAGGCTCTTTCGGATGAGTTTAGGGCATATCAGCAGCAGATTGTAAAGAACGCAAAGGCGCTCAGCGAGGCGCTTGTCAAAGAGGGCTTCAAGCTCGTTTCGGGCGGCACGGACAATCACCTGATGCTTATAGACCTTACCGATATGAATGTGACCGGCAAGGAGGCTGAAAAGCTGCTTGATGAGGTGGGTATTACGGTAAATAAAAATGCCATTCCGTTTGATACGAAAAGTCCGTTTATAACAAGCGGATTGAGAGTCGGAACCCCGGCGGTCACATCGCGCGGATTTGTCGAAGAGGATATGAAAGAAATTGCCGAATTGATAAAGCTGTCGATCACGGATTTCGATAACAGCAGTGAGAAAGTTAAGGAAAGAGTTGCGGCGCTGTGCAAAAAATATCCGCTGCATAAATAATCGATAATGAAAAGGGAGCTTGCGTTGGGGCGGCTCTCTTTTTTGTAAATCCGCCCCTTGTCATCCCCTGAAACGATACCCCACGCCCCATACCGTTTCTATATATTTATCGTTATCCGTTTCTATTTTATCCCTTATGCGCTGTATATGCACTGTCACGGTGGAAATATCGCCCAGCGCGTCCAGACCCCATACTCTGTCGAACAGCATATCCTTGCTGAAGGTTATGTTCGGATTTTGCGCGAGGAATAAAAGCAGGTCAAATTCCTTGTTCGGAAGAATTATTTCGGAGTCATTGACATAGACCTTGTGCGACGCTTTGTTTATTTTAAGATTTCGCACGGTGATGGCTCCGCTTGACATATTTCCGCTCAAACGCTCAAAACGACTTATATGCGCCCTTATCCGCGCGACAAATTCATTCGGACTGAACGGCTTTGTCATATAATCGTCCGCGCCGAGTCCGAGTCCGCGCACCTTGCTTATATCATCGCTGCGTGCGCTCAAAAACATAACCGGAGTTTGTTTTTTCGTTCTCAGCCTTTGGCATATATCAAACCCGTTTATGTCGGGCAGCATAATATCCGCAACGATAAGCGAATAATCGTTGTCAAGCGACTTTTCCAGCCCGTCCTTTCCGTTTAAGGCTATGTCGCAGATAAATCCGTTCATTTCAAGATAATCGCGTTCCAGCTCGGCAATATCCGTATCGTCCTCTATGATAAGAATTTTTTTCATAATTCAGTTTCCTTTCAAGAATATATATACAGTAACTCCATGCGGTTGGGCATTTTTGAGCCGGATTTTTCCGCCGTGTTTTTCGACGATCTCCTTTGCTATGGCAAGTCCGAGACCGCTTCCGGTTATATTGGGAGTACGCGACGGGTCGGCACGGTAAAAGCTTTCAAACAATCGTGATGTATCGTCAATATCCACTCCTATACCGTCGTCCGTTACCGATATGACCGCACCGTCGTTTGTATACTCTGTCTTTATTTCGATAAGGCATTTGTCGGCGCGGCGGTATTTTATGGAATTATCTATGATATTGCGTATCACACGCCGCATTTGGGTATGATCCAGATTTAATATAATATCATCATCGGACAGAAACAGTTTAATGTCGGAATGTTCGTCGCAGGAATATTCCTCGCAGGCGGAGCGTATAAGCTCGTTTATTCCGGTCGGTTCAAAATTAAAGGATATATCCGACATT
>JAFLUR010000010.1:2082-16198 GCA_022508725.1 Oscillospiraceae bacterium | reverse complement strand
CTGCGGGAAAATATGCCAAAAAGATGATGATTGGAGGATACTAAACAGGCTCTTACAGGGAGGAATTATTATGTTAAAAAAATTCAGCCGGTTATTTGCTTTTACAGCGGCTGTAATGTGTATGACCCGTCCCGCATTTGCGGAAAATACGGTAAGCGTGACAGCCGATGAAGGCGGCACGGCTGTAATTCTTTCGGCGTCATATGATGTAAGCGCGGATGTGTTTTCCGTGTCTTATGATGACAACGGAGCTGTAAAGAGTATTGAAATGAAGAAGAATACCGCGCTTGAAGCGGGAAAGGAAAAGCGGGTGGAATTTAAAAATGCGGGCGAGAGGATATTTGTATGGGACAAAGATCAAAAGCCGCTTTGTGAAGTATATGCCTTGGGCGGAGCCGGTAAGCCGGAAAATACGGATAATCCCGGTGTTACGACATCGCCCGGTGTCGAGTCGTCACCCGATGTTACGACGTCACCCGATGTAACATCGTCACCCGAGCCGACGATTCCGCCTCCGTCGATACCGGAGGATAAGCCGGAGGGAGTCATATGCCTTATGGGAGATCATATCGATATAAACGGCGCGGAAAATGTAACGGCAGACGGCACTGTTCTCACAATAAACGCCGCGGGCAGGTATACCTTGCAGGGTGTTCTCGAGGACGGACAGATAGTTGTTTCGGAGGATATAAAAAAGAGCGATGAGGTAACGATAACTCTGAACGGTGTGGCGGTAACATCGTCCGATTCCGCTCCGTTCAATGCGGCAAACGGTAAAATAACGCTTGAGCTTGCGGAAAACACCGACAATATTTTTTCCGACACAAACAAATACGGCGGATATACAACAAAAAGCGAGCCGAAAGGCTGTGTGTATTCAAAACGTGATCTCGATATAAGCGGCGCGGGCGTTCTTACCGTAAACGGAAATGTGAAAAACGGTATCGTAAGCGGCGGTGATCTTAAATTCAAAAAGGGCGCGAATATAACCGTAACGGCGAAAAATAACGCGGTAAAGGGAGATAACGGCGTTGAGTTTACGGCAAAGACCGGAAATGTGAATATAACCTCGACGGACGGCGACGGTATCAAGAGCGACGCTTTGGAAAGCGTTGAGACAGACGGAGAAAAGATTTCGATAATTGAGAAAGCCGGAAAGGGATATGTTACGATAGCCGGAGGCAAATTTAATATTACTGCGGGCGGAGACGGTATACAGGCGGACAATTACTGTGAAATAACGGGCGGAGATATTGTCATCGTTTCCGGAGCGGAGGGTATAAAGGCGAACGAGGTGAATATTCCGGTCATGGAGGAAGCCGACGACGGCTATGTACCGGTCGTTGATGATAACGGCGAGCCTATGTACATAAGCGGAAAAATAATCATTTCGGGCGGCAAGCTCGATATTACATCGGGCGAGGACGGCATAAAAGCCGCAGACAGCGTTATCATTTCGGACGATGCCGATGTTACAGTCGCGGCGGAGGGAACAAAAGCCGGGGACGGTTCGGGCTATGACGCCGTTCAGGCGGGCGAAACGACCGAAACAATAACCGAAAAAACAAACGGTTCGACTATCGAAACAACGGTGGTTCTTGCGGGAGTTGTCGAAATTTCGGGCGGAAGCTTGATGATAAAGGGAGCGTCGGACGACGGTATTGTTTCGACCGGCGCGGTCATAATTTCCGGCGGCAGCGTTTCGGGAAATGCGAAAAACGATTTTATAAAAGCGTATGACGCGGTTGAAATAACGGGTGGAGATATAGATATTGTGTCGGGCTGTGACGGTATTCAGTCGGGCAAGGCTCTTACGGAGACGGTTACGGGCTCAACCTCCGAGGACAGCGGCTATACCGCCGGAAACATAAATATTTCCGGCGGAAATATCACGATAAAAGCAAACGGCGGATATACGACAAAGCTTTCCGATAATTCGGACAGCTGCAAGGGTATAAAGGCGGTAACGGATTTGAATATAAGCGGCGGAACGATAGATATAAACAGCGCCGACGACTCGGTTCACTCGAATTACAATGTAACGATAACCGGCGGAAAACTCAATCTTTCATCGGGCGATGACGGTGTTCATGCCGATTACAGGCTTGTTTTGGGCAAAGAGGGCGGCAGTGATGATGATTTTACGATAGATATTGCATCGTCCTACGAGGGAATTGAAGGCTCGGTTATAGAACAGCTCAGCGGAACGACATATATCTGCGCTTCGGACGATGCGATAAACGGTGCGGGCGATTATACCGAGAACGGAGAAATTGCGGCGTCTCTCAGCGCAGGTCCCGGCGGATGGGGCGGCGGTCCGAATCAAGGAGGCGATGACAGCGCTCCTTACGGCATGATATACATAAAGGGCGGAAATTTGTATGCCGAGGCGGGCGGAGACGGACTCGATTCAAACGGCAGCATTGAAATGAGCGGCGGCGTTGTTATAATAAACGGTCCGACAAGCGGAGGCAACGGCGTATTTGATATAGGCGATTCGGGCGCGCACTTTTATGTAACGGGCGGTACTCTGATAGGCGCCGGCACAAGCGATATGCCTGTGACACCGACCGTGACGGGACAGGGATATATCTTATCATCCGGCGGATCAAGCGGTTTCGGAGGTTCACAGCGCCCGGGCAGCGGCAGCGGCGCAAACGCTTCTTCGTCGGTATCGATAACAAAGGGCAGTCCCGTAAAGGTTCAGACCGACAGCGGAAACATGGTATTTATCCCCAAGGTATCGGGCGCGTGGCTGTTTATGAGCGATCCGGATATGGCAGCGGGAAAAACTTATACGGCATCAAATATTTCCTCATACGGCGGCGGAGAAACGGTACTCGGTAAAACGGAGAACGGAACATTCTACGGTCTTGTCATAAATGCCGACTGAGGAAACACCGAATTATTTTGATATTGATTTTATCGGGCGTTTCAATAAGCTGCTGCGGTACAATCGAATACCGGAAAAAACAGACCCGGAAGATTTTGATAGCATCTTCCGGGTCCTGCCGTTTTTGCCGGCGGTTTATTTTCTCGCGTGCGGCTTGAATATCAGGGCTGTCAGAAAACCGAATATTATCGCGGCGGACAATCCCCCCGCAGCGGCTGTAAGTCCGCCTGTGAATATTCCGGAAATACCGTTTTCGGTCACCGCCTTTTCAACGCCCTTACCGAGAAGATAACCGAAACCGGTAAGAGGGACGGTCGCGCCCGCCTGCGCGAATTTTACAAGCGGCTCATATAATCCCACAAGCTGCAAAAATACCCCGGCAACGACAAAGCTTACAAGTATTCTTGCCGGAGTCAGCTTTGTCTTATCTATCAGTATCTGCCCCACAACGCATATAAGCCCTCCTATCGCAAAAGCTTTCACATAATCCATATTTTTTATCCTCCTTGCTTATGGGAATTGACTTCCCGGCTCGTGCTTATCCTTACCGCGTGCGCTATGGACGGTATGGATTCGCCCTGCTGAACGATCGATGTATTCATGAGAGCGCCGGTCGCGACCATAAGAACATTGTTTAAGGAGCCTTTTTTTAATTCCTTGAATATATGTCCGCAGAATACGCTGCCCATACATCCGCACCCGGAAGCGCCCGAGTGAACATCCTGCTTATCTATATCAAATATCATTTTTCCGCAGTCGTTATGGTTTGAGTACATATCGTATCCCGATTCGAACATTGTATCGAGAAGTATTTTACTGCCCACAATACCCAGATCTCCGGTAAGAATAAGGTCGTAATCCTGCGGCGAAAAGCCTGTGTCCTCAAAATGGGTTTTTATTGTGTCATAAGCCGCCGGAGCCATTGCCGCGCCCATATTGTTCGCGTCGGTTATGCCCATATCGACTATCTTTCCCGTTGTGATATGCGTTACAAACGGACCCTTCTCATCCTTCCCCTTATTCGATAAAACAGCGCAGCCGGTCCCCGTCACCGTCCATTGTGCGGAGGGAGCGCGCTGACCGCCGTATTCAAGCGGATAACGGAACTGTTTTTCCGCCGCGCAGAAATGGCTTGATGTGAGCGCTGCCGTATATTCGGCAAAACCGCCGTCTATAAGCATTGCCGCGAGCGATATGCTTTCCGCCATTGTGGAACATGCGCCGTATAATCCGAAAAACGGTATCTCGAAATCTCTTATGCCGTAATGGGTTCCCACGCATTGATTAAGAAGATCTCCGGCTAAAATATAATTTATATTATCCGGAGTGAGTCCCGCTTTTTGCATGGCGAGAAAGGCATTTTCCTTTTGCAAGCGGCTTTCGGCTTTTTCCCATGATTCCTCTCCGTAATAATCGTCCTCGAGAATAACGTCGAAGCATTCGGCAAGAGGACCTTTGCCCTCCTTTACGCCCACGGTTGCCGCCGTTTCGTATATTACCGGCGGGTCCTGCATATATACTGTCTGTTTACCTGTTCTTTTCATCGATATGCCCCCTTGCTTCAGCTTATCCGGGCAAAGTGTGAAAGAACGCTTTTTGCGGTTGTTTCGCTGCTGTTGTATTTCAGCATCTGATAAAGCATTTCGGTTGCCTCCGCTTTTGTGACGCTGTTGAACGGACGTATCGTATTGTCGGTATAGCCCTGTATTATTCCGTAGCCGAGCATATTTTGGATATGTTGATATGCCCATTCGGGAATTGTATTGCTGTCATCGAATTCAACCTTGTTTCTGCTGTTTATTTTCTCGCCCATCGAAGTGTCGATCATCTTTATAAATTCCGCGCGGGTTACATGATTGAAAGGATTGAGATATATCCTGCCGTCGCTTCCCACAGAACCTTCTATTATGCCGAGCTCATATGCTTTTGCCGCCGCCGCATTCACATAATCCGGATAATTGTCGCTGTCCGCAAAAACATAGATATTGTCGGGAGTTTCATCGGGGTCGGCATAGAGAGTCGAAAGCAGATAATTTATACAGTCGAGCCGTGTCAGGACCTTGTCCGGATAGAAGTAGTATTTGCTTCCTATTCTTTCGCCTTTCATAATTCCCGCCTCAACCATTTTTACGGCGGAGTAATTTCCCCAGTGAGTTATCATATCCCGGTATACAAAGCTCAAAGGCTCGGAGGTGGGAATCGGAGTGTATTCGGGTTCGGTTATCGTTATCGTGCAGGTAGATATATTTGATTCGCCGGCAGGCGAAATTACCTTGAATGAAAATGAGTCGTTTCCTGTCTGATCGGTAAACGGTGTATATACAAAATCTCCGCCGCCGGTCATTTCGACCTCTCCGCGCTCGGGAACCGAAACTATCATATAGGTCAGTTCTTCATTTCCGCTGTAGCTGTATGAGAGCGAGGCATGGACGGGAGTGTTTTTTTCGCATGAGACGGAAAAAGGTGAGGTTATCGGAACGTCCGATGCCATATCCGATGAGTATACTATTCTTACAAGCGCATTGTTTGAATAGGAACGGTCATCGGTCGCGGATATTGTAAATGAGGTTTCTCCCGAAAATCCCTCCGACGGATAAAATGCAAGCTCCGAAAGCAGATCGTAGGTTATGATCATTGCTTCGTTCACATTGTCACCCGAAATTTTAAGAGTTCCGTCCTCCTCCGGCGGCAGCGACTCGATTTTTATTGCCGAGATGGGTATAAGCTCGGAATTTGAGTATGCATCTGCGAAATCCTCAGCCGAAAACGTGCATACGGAGCCGTCGGTCAGGTATTTAACGATGTTCTCCATATAACAATCCGCCAAAGACGGAATTGCCGTGAAAGTAAACAATATTGATGATAATAATAATGATGTTATTTTTCTTATATTCATTTATTCATTCTCCATTCTGCCGAAAGGCCAAATTTCTTTCAAAGATATATTTTGCGGCGCATACTTTTTTTATGCGTTTCAGTATGAAAATTATATTGGAATTTTTTTTTGATAAAAATACGCGAACGCTTGCACTTGACATCATGATAAAAATTGGATATAATATATGTATCAGAGATTGGGATATGAAAAATCGAAAAACCGGAGGAACAATATGCTTAATTTTTTTGATTTAAAAGATATTATTATATCGGTGTTTGTAACGCTTATCGCTTTATCGGGGCACGAGCTTGCTCATGCGTGGGTATCGCATAAGCTGGGCGATCCGACCCCGGAGAACGAGGGCAGACTTACGCTGAATCCGTTTGCGCACCTTGACCCGATAGGCACACTCATGATGATAATTACGGGATTCGGCTGGGCAAGACCGGTAGGGATAAATCCCATGTATTATAAGCACAGAAAAGCGGGTATGATATTGGTTTCGATAGCGGGACCTTTGGCAAATTTTGTTATGGCGTTTATAGGCGCGCTGATAATGGTCGTGCTTGTCATTTTGAATGTGAAATTATCGGTTGCGGTGCCGGAAGCTTTGATTTATCCGATAGAGAGATTTATATTTCTCAATATATCTCTTATGGTGTTCAATCTTATTCCGATACCCCCGCTTGACGGCTCAAAGGTCTTGGGTATGCTTCTGCCGGAAAACGTATATTTTCGTTTTCTTGGATATGAAAGGTATTTTATCATAGTTATTATGGTTCTTTCGGTTACGGGCGCTCTGAGCGGGATACTCGTCAGAGGTGTGGAAATCGTGTTTGGGGTGCTCATCAATATGGTTGCGCTTATGCTGTCGTGGCTGTAAGGACCGCGGGAATACACGGATATAAAATATGGATATAAAGTACAGATTGGAGGTGTTTGAAGGTCCGCTTGACCTGCTTCTGCACCTTATAAACAAAAACAAGGTCAGCATATATGATATACCGATAATTGAGATAACAAATCAATATCTCGATGCCGTAGCGTTTATTGACGAGGAAAAGCTGGAAAATTCAAGCGAATTTATTATAATGGCGGTTCAGCTCTTGTACATAAAATCCCGTATGCTGCTCCCGAAGGAGGAAGAAGCGGAGGAGGAAGAGGATCCGCGTGAGGCTCTCGCAAAGAGGATAGAGGAGTATGCGCGGCTTAAAAATGCCGCTCTGAAGCTGCGCAGCCGGGAATTTTACGATTTTGAGTGTTATTACAGAAACGAGGAAGCGATGGCATTTGAAGCTCCGGTTTATGATAAAAGGCATGAGCTCGGGGATCTTGCCGCAGCGATAAACGATATTCTCGAAAGAAAGCGCCGCAGGACAGAGCCGGAAAAGAGATCGTTTTTCGGAATTGTCGGCAGAGAAAAGGTTCCTATCGCGGATATGGAAAAAAAGGTGAGACAAATGCTTCTTGAAAGACGCAGACTTGCATTTTCCGAGGTATTTTCAAAAAAACGGTCAAAGCCTGAGAGGATAGCCACATTTCTCGCACTGCTTGAGATGATAAAGGAAAATAAGATAACCGCGGATTATTCGGACGAAGAACATGAATACATAATTACAAGAGGTCAATCGGATATGCCGAATATGTATCGGTCGGAGGGAAATGATGTATAATATAAAATATGCGATCGAGGCTGTGCTGTTTTCATCGGGGGAGCCGGTAAAGGCGTCGAAGATAGCAAAGGCGCTTGATATAACACCGTCGGCTGTGAGAGAAAATATAAGGCTTTTGCGGTATGAATACGAGTCGCAGGGAAGAGGTATCACGGTATGCGAGGCGGACGATGCGTTTTGCCTTTGTTCAAATCCGGAATATCATAATTCGGTCAAGGCAATAATAGGAGAGAAACGCAGACAGCCTCTTTCAAATGCCGCGATGGAGGTATTGGCGGCGGTGGCGTATAAACAGCCGGTAACACGAGGACAAATAGAAGAAATAAGAGGAGTAAATTCGGACGGCGCTCTTAACAGGCTTATAGAGAAAGGACTGGTCGAGGAGGCGGGCAGGCTTGACGCGCCGGGAAAGCCTATTCTGTATAAAACGACCGGCGTGTTTCTGCGGAGCTTCGGACTCGGCTCGACGGACGAGCTGCCCGATTGTTATCGGCATGAGCTTGACGGGCAGACCGAATTTGATATTGAAGAATCAAAAGAGGAAATGAAGAAGGATAAAGATGATGTTGAGGAAATTATAGGCTCGGGAAATACGGAGAATTCGGAGGAATGATATGCCGGCTTTTTTGATAACGGCTGCGGTGATCGTAATTGTTTTTGCAATAATCCTTAATATCCCCGTTTTGCTTGAAATATCATACGGAACGGGCAGGCATGAGGGCAAAAATAAAATACAGCTCAGATATTCCGCGGTTAAAATACAATTGCATCCGGCTAAGGATGATCCGGATAAGAAAAAAAATAAGAAAAAGGCTGAAAAAGATAAAAAAAAGGAAAAGAAAAAATATTCTCCGGAAGATATTTCACAGACGATAACGAATGTTAGGGACGTATATAATCTTTTGAGGAGAGATATAATAAGGCTTGTGGATTATTTGGCGAAAAAGGGCGTGGTTTTTAAGAATATGGAACTTGATGCGGAAATAGGAACGGGCGATGCGTGTTCCGCGGGAACGGTTTACGGAATGATAAATGCTTTTGTATACCCCATACTCGGTTTTCTGCACAATACCTTTACGATAAACCGGTGGAGGATCAACCTTGTTCCGGATTTCCATGTCCGGCGCAGTGATATATATGTGTTATGCATACTTAAAACAAAGCTCAGATATATTATAAGAATGCTGTGGTTGATCGCTGTGATGTGCGTGAAAGCATATATAAAAATAAAAAGCAACGCTCGGGAAAAGGCTTGACTTTTATCCCGGCAGTAAAAGTGAATGAAAGGAAGATCAAAGATGGATAAACACCCGATAGACGGACTTATGGATACGGCGATGAGCAATATAAAATCAATGGTTGATGTAAATACGATAGTGGGAAAGCCCATATGCGCTCCGGACGGAACAATAATAGTTCCGATCTCAAAGGTGGGATTCGGATTCGGCGCGGGCGGAAGCGAATTCGGGGCAAAAAAGGACACGCCTACCGCGGGAAACGACGGCTCGATGTTCGGAGGCGGCTGCGGAGGAGGAGCGTCGATATCGCCGGTGGCATTTCTTGTGGTATCCGGCGGAAGTATAAGACTTTTGCCGATGGACGGCTCATCCTCACCGATCGACAGAGTCATTGATATGGTTCCCGATATGATAAACAAGGTAAACGGAATAATAAAGGATATGTCAGCGGGCAAAAAGGATGACGCGCTTGCGTCGGAGCCGGCGGACGCGGACGGCGAGAGTGAGTCATGAGAAATGTAAAAAAGGAGACAGACAAATTTCTCCGTGAGGTGCAGAAGCCGACAAGATATACGGGCGGAGAAGTAAACAGCGTTATAAAAGATCCGGAGGGCAAGGTGCGGTTCGCATTTTGTTTCCCCGATACATATGAAATAGGAATGTCGCATTTGGGAATGAGGATATTGTATCACATATTGAATGAGCGCGAGGATGTTTACTGCGAAAGGGTATTCGCTCCGTGGACGGATATGGAAGAGAAAATGCGCGAGCGGGGCATACGTCTTTTTGCGCTTGAGACGGGTCATGAGATAACGGGATTTGATTTTATCGGCTTTACCGTTCAGTATGAGATGTGCTGTACGAATATATTGAATATGCTTGATCTTGCGGGTGTGCCTTTGCTTGCGTCCGAAAGGGGGGAGGGGTGTCCGTTTGTATGCGCCGGAGGACCGTGCGCGTATAATCCGGAGCCGATCGCGGATTTCGTGGATTTCTTTATGATGGGCGAGGGCGAGGAGCTCATATGCGAGATCATAGATGTTTATAACCGATGGAAAGGATCGGGAGGAAGCAGAACGGAATATCTTTCCGAGATAGCGAAGCTGGAGGGCATTTATGTTCCGTCCTTTTACGATGTCGAATATAATGACGACAACACCGTAAAATGCATAAAACCCAACAATGAAAACGCAAAGCCCGTTATAAAAAAGCGTATAATGCTTGACTTTGACAAGGCGACGGCGCCCGACAAGATAATCGTGCCTTTCGGAGAGATCGTGCATGACAGGATAATGCTTGAAATATTCCGCGGCTGCATCAGAGGATGCAGATTTTGTCAGGCGGGGTACATATACCGTCCTGTAAGGGAAAGACAGCCCGAAACGCTTTTGTGTCTTGCCGACAGACTTATCGATTCGAGCGGATATGACGAAATATCGCTGTCATCGCTGAGCACAAGCGATTACAGCGGATTAAAGGAGCTTACCGGAGGACTGCTTGAAAGAACGGTCGAAAAGAAAATAGGTCTTTCGCTTCCGTCGCTCAGAATAGATAATTTTTCTCTCGAGCTTATGAATCGTGTTCAAGCGGTAAGAAAGAGCGGCATCACCTTTGCGCCCGAGGCAGGGACGCAGCGGCTGCGCAATGTTATAAACAAGAATATAACCGAGGAAAATATCTTGAATTCGGTAAGTATGGTTTTCGGCGGCGGTTGGACAAATATAAAGCTGTATTTTATGATAGGACTCCCATACGAAACGGAGGAGGATGTTGCGGGTATCGCGGAGCTTGCCGAAAAGGTCCTTCATAAATATTTTGAGATACCGAAGGAATCAAGGGCAAAAAACATAAATATCACCGTAAGCACATCAAGCTTTGTTCCGAAGCCGTTTACCGCGTTTCAGTGGGAGGCGCAGGATACGCGGGAAAGTCTTCTTGAAAAGCAGAGATTATTGAAAGGAGCAATAAAGTCGAGAAAGATAAGATATATTTATCATGATTCAAAGACGAGTTTTCTCGAAGGAGTATTCGCGAGGGGCGACAGACGACTCGGAAAGGTTATTTACGCGGCTTACAAAAAAGGTTGCAGGTTCGACAGCTGGGACGAATGTTTTAAGTTTGACGCATGGAACGAGGCTTTTGAGGAAACGGGGATCGTCCCGGAGTTTTATAATCAAAGAAAGCGCGATTACAGCGAGGTCTTGCCGTGGGATCATATAAGCGTGGGCGTGACGAAGGAATTTTTTATTCGCGAAAGCGAGAGGGCGAAAGATGCCCGGACCACTCCGAACTGCCGTGAACAATGCTCCGGCTGCGGCGTGAAAAGCTTTGGCGGAGGTGTATGCTATGAGTGATTATGTGCTTAAATATTCAAGGGGAGAAGAGATAAAATACATATCGCACCTTGATTTTGTACGCGCGTTTGCAAGAGCGGTCAGACGGTCGGGTCTTGCCATGACATATTCGCAGGGGTTTAATCCGCATCCCGTCATATCGGTCGCATCGCCGATGTCGGTGGGAATGACGGGAGACGGCGAGTATCTTCGGATAGGCTTTGATGAAGAATACAGCCCCGATGAAATTATACGTCGTCTTAACGATGTGTTTCCGGGATTGAAAATAAAAGCCGCGGCGGTCCGAAACAATAAAAAAGAATATGATTTTGCATCTATCGAAGCGGCGGATTATACGGTTTTTGCGGAAACCGGTTTTAAGGGATTGAACACGGCCGGATTTTTCGGGCTGAATGAAATAATCATCCCAAAAAAATCAAAAAGCGGAGTACGCGACACCGATATAAAGCCTTTTTTGTTTAACATAAGCAGCGAGCCGGCGGAGGGCGGATATATTATTTATATGCGCGTTGCGGCGGGAAATTCAAATCTCAAGCCGGATACCGTTCTTGACGCCATGAAAAAATACACGGACGGTTTTGAGTACGGTTATTTTACCGTTCACAGACGCGCGCTTCTGAACAAGGAGGGGAAGGAGCTTTTATGAGGGATTTTTTGGAGTTTTTTTCCGAAAACGCCGCCGATATTCTTGAAAACAAGCTTGTTCAGGCGGCAATAACCGTGCTTGCCGCATTTTTGCTTACAAGACTGACGAAATTTATAATCAGACATTCGATCGAGAGAAGCGAAAATATGACGGGCAGGATCGAAACGCTGTTCCGTGTTTTCGGAAAATGTATAAATGCGGTGATATATTTCTTTGCGGTCTTACAGATATGTCAGGTCGTATTCAACATACAGCCGACGTCGCTTATTGCCGCAACGGGTGTGGTGAGCGTTGCGCTCGGTTTCGGCGCGCAGAGTATAGTAAAGGATGTGATATCGGGTTTTCTGATAATATTCGAAAATCAGTTCTCGGTCGGGGATCTGGTCACGATAGACGGCTTTAACGGAAGAATACATGAAATAACGCTGAGAACGACCCTTGTGAAGAATATTTACGGCGATATTCTTACCATACCGAACGGCTCCGTTTCGAAGGTGATAAATCATTCGAGGGAAATGAGATGCGTGCTCATCGATGTATCGATATCATACGAGGACGATATCGATAACGCCGTTGAGGTATTATCGGAGGTATGTGCGGAGGCGGAGGATATCGATTACATAACCGAAAGGCCCAAGGTGCCGGGAGTCATTAAGCTCGATGAGTCGGGAGTGGTTATCAGAATATCGGTGATGTGTGAGATCGATCGTCAGTTTGAAACGGAAAGAGAGATGCTCAGAAGGATCAAATACGCGTTTGACAATAACAATATAAGCATTCCGTACAATCATATTATGCTTGTAAACAAGGAAATCGGAACCTCCGATTAAAACGGATTATCGTTTTGGGGATATTTTTTACATATAACATTATTCTACATGGTATAAATTATTGACCGGATAAATTTTTTGTGTTATGATATAGGAAAAGGATTTTTGTATATTACGATCTCACGGAGGTCTGTGATTTTGAGGAGGAATTTTATGCGTTCGAGCGGAATATTGATGCACATAAGCAGTCTGCCGTCAAAATACGGTATAGGAACATTGGGAAAGGCGGCATACGATTTTGTGGATTTTCTTAATAAATCAAAGCAAAAATACTGGCAGATACTGCCCGTTAATCCCACAAGCTTCGGTGATTCACCGTATCAGTCGCCGTCGGCATTTGCCGGAAATCCGTATTTTATAGATCCGGATATTCTGTGTGAGGAGGGACTGATACACCGGCATGAGATAGATAATTATTTTTTCGGTGACGACGATACAACGATAGATTACGCGAGATTGTTTGAAGCGAGATACCCTATGCTTCGCATAGCTTTCGGAAGATATAACAAGGATAATGATTTTTACGCGTTTGTCGATGAGAACAGGGCATGGCTTGACGATTATGCTCTTTATATGTCTTTAAAGGAAACCTTCCATTATATCGAATGGACAAAATGGGAACGCGGTATTCGTATGTGTGAGCAGTGGGCGATAGACAAGTACAGAGGAGAGCAGTACCGCAATATCGAGTTTTATCAGTTTATCCAGTATATGTTCTTTAAGCAGTGGAATAAGCTGAAAAAATACGCGAATGAAAAGGGTGTGGAGATAATCGGCGATATGCCGATATATGTTGCGCTTGACAGCGCGGAGGTATGGAAGAGCGGCAGATATTTTATGCTTGACGGTGAAAAACTGCCTACCAAGGTTGCGGGATGTCCGCCGGACGCGTTTGCCGAAAAGGGTCAGCTTTGGGGAAATCCGATATATAATTGGGATGAGATGGAACGCGACGGTTACAGATGGTGGATAGAGCGAATAAAACATTCTCTTAAAATGTTTGATATGGTAAGAATAGATCATTTCAGAGGCTTTGAGTCGTATTATACGATAAAGTACGGAGATAAGGACGCGGTAAAAGGAAATTGGGAAAAGGGTCCCGGCATGAAGCTGTTTAACGCGATAAGAAACGCTCTCGGCGATGTTCGTATCATAGCCGAGGATCTGGGATTTCTTACCCCGGAGGTATACAAGCTGCTCGCAGACTGCGGTTATCCGGGCATGAAGGTCATGCAGTTTGCGTTCGACCCGAACGGTGACAGTGAGTATCTTCCGCACAATTACGGAAAAAATTGCATAGCGTATACGGGAACTCATGATAACGACACGATGTACGGATGGATAAAGGGAGTCTCAAAAGCCGAAAAAGAGTTTGCCCTTAAGTATGTCGATACGAGGAATATGAAAGATTTTGCCGATAAATCGATAAAATCGCTTATGCGAAGCGCTGCCGATACGGTTATTGTTCCGATACAGGATTATCTTAATATAGGCACCGAGGGACGCATGAATGTACCGTCGGTTGTCGGAGGCAATTGGATGTTCAGAATAACAGCCGATATGCTCGATGAAAAAAAAGCGGAATATATTGCCGATATGACGCA
>JAFLUR010000010.1:0-1982 GCA_022508725.1 Oscillospiraceae bacterium | reverse complement strand
TTGACGGAGGCAATCGGATATTTGCAGTAACAGCCGATATGCTCGATGAAAAAAAGCGGAATATATTGCCGATATGACGCATACCTACAGAAGAGGATAGCAAGAAAGAGGGGTTTATTTATGAATTACACAACACAGATGGACGCCGCGAAAAAGGGGATCATAACCGAACAAATGAGGGTTGTTGCCGAAAAGGAAAAGCTTTCGCCCGAGATAATAATGGAAAGGATCGCAAAGGGAACGGTAGCTGTTCCGGCAAATAAAAACCACCTTTCCCTCAGCGCCGAGGGCGTGGGAGAGGGACTCAGAACGAAAATAAACGTAAATCTCGGAATATCGCGGGACTGTGTTAATTATGATATTGAGATGGAAAAGGTCAAAGCAGCTGTAAAAATGAAGGCGGAGGCTATAATGGATCTGAGCTCTTACGGAAAAACGAGGGAATTTCGTAAAAAGCTTATCGAATATTCGCCCGCTATGATAGGAACGGTTCCGATGTATGACGCGATAGGGCATCTTGACAAGGAATTGAAGGATATTACCGCGAAAGAATTTCTCGATGTCATACGCGCTCACGCGGAGGAGGGCGTTGATTTTATGACGATCCATGCCGGAATAAACAGAAGAACGGCGGAAATTTTTAAAGAAAGCGGACGTCTTACAAATATAGTGTCGCGCGGCGGCTCTTTGATATATGCGTGGATGGAAATGACGGGAAACGAAAACCCGTTCTATGAATATTACGACGAGGTGTTGGATATACTGGCGGAATATGATGTTACGATAAGCATAGGCGACGCATGCCGTCCGGGAAGCACGCATGACGCGACCGACGCGGCTCAGATAACCGAGCTTGTCGAAATGGGCATACTTACCAAAAGAGCATGGGAGAAGAATGTTCAGGTCATGATCGAGGGACCCGGACATATGGCGCTTAATGAAATACAGGCAAATATGGTCCTTGAAAAAAGACTGTGCCATAATGCGCCGTTTTATGTGCTGGGACCGTTGGTTACCGATATAGCGCCCGGATACGATCATATTACATCCGCCATAGGCGGCGCGATCGCGGCGGCATCGGGAGCGGATTTTCTGTGCTATGTAACGCCGGCGGAGCATTTAAGACTGCCCGATCTCGATGATGTAAAAGAGGGTATCGTAGCGGCGAAGATAGCGGCTCACGCGGCGGATATGGCAAAGGGCGTACCGGGCGCAAGGGAGTGGGATGAATGTATGAGTAAGGCGAGAAAGGAATTTGATTGGGAAAGGATGTTTTCACTTGCGATCGATCCTGAAAAGCCGAGAAGATATTTTGAATCGACCCCGCCGGAGGATAAGCATACCTGTACCATGTGCGGAAAAATGTGTGCAATGAGAACCATGAATAAAATAATGGACGGCGAATGTGTAGAACTGAACAAATAATTTTTTCCGGGAAACGGCGATAGAAATGTTTTTTTGCTCCCCCGATTAAATCCGGAGGAATTATGCGAAGAATTTTTTGAAGAAAACCGCAGGAAAACGAGTGTTTTTCTCGGTTGCACAGGTGACCGGTAAAACGAAGCTTTACGACCGGACCAAGATTTTCCGGAATCTCTCGGTTTGGGAAAGCGGAAAATTCAAGAGTCGGTTGTAGGATCAATAATACAAAAGCCGCGGACGGTTTTTATCGTCTGCGGCTTTTTGTGCGGAGCATTGTTTATATTTTTTTATAAACCGACGGAGTTATGTATTTAAACGGTATATCGGGCAGCACGCTTATATTCTCGCCGGAACCGATATACAAAAATCCGCCCTGTTTTATTGTTTTTGCAAGTCTTGACATTACATCCGATTTCACATCGTTTGAAAAATAAAGCAGCACATTGCGGCAGTATACCGCGTCAAACCGATTGTTGAACGGGAAAGGATCCATGAGATTTATCGTGCCGAAATTTATATGCCGTTTCATCTTTTCCGATACTGAAAACGTACCGTCTTTG
>JAFLUR010000001.1 GCA_022508725.1 Oscillospiraceae bacterium | reverse complement strand
AGCGTATATTTTTTCGTAAATTATTTTTTGATTACCTTTAAATCAGTGTTTCCCTGAAAAATTTGAATGTCAAAATATTACCGCAAAGACCGCGGAGATTTTTTTAAACCGGTCGTTTGAGGAAATTTCCGCGTTTGTTCGGTTTGGGGAAAGGAGTCAGTGTTTGAGGCCATGCTTATGATAATGGGGAAAAGTGTCTGCGGCGGGATTGCGTTCGGCAGACTGGAGATATTAAAAAGAAAAGAAAGAAAGGAGCGCAAAAGAGCGGACGATCCGGAGAGGGAATGGGAGCGTTTCGAGCGGGCGGCGGAACGGGCAAAGCGTCAGCTTGATGAGCTTTACAAAAAAGCGGTCGTCGAGGTCGGTGAAGAAAACGCGATGATTTTCGATATACACAAAATGATGATCGAGGATATGTATTATCTTGATTCGGTAAAAACGAACATAACCGACCGCGGATTATGCGCCGAAGGCGCGGCGGCAGCGGCGGCGGACGGATTTATCGAAATGTTTGACGCCATGGAGGACAGCTATATGAGCGCAAGAGCCGCGGATGTGCGCGATATGTCGGAAAGAATAATATCGGTGCTGGAGGGCGCGGAGAAAAAAAGCATAAGCCCGGGCGGACCGGCGGTCATAGGGGCGGACGATCTGGTCCCGTCCCAAACGGTGCAGCTTGACAGATCGGATATACTTGCGTTTGTGACCGAAAAGGGCAGCGAAAGCTCTCATACATCGATACTTGCGCGCACTATGGGAATTCCGGCTGTCGTGGAGGCGGAGGGGATCATCAAAGAAGAAAACAACGGCTGCGATGTGATAGTGGACGGATTTTCCGGAAGGGTTTATATAGACCCCGATATGAATACCGTTCTTGAAATGCGCAGGAAAAAACAAAAGGCGGATGAGAGCAGGCGGCTTTTCCGGAGGCTTAAAGGCGTAAAGCCGGTCACGCGCGACGGCAGGAAGATAATGCTTTGCGCGAATATCGGTTCACCCGAGGATATGACGGCGGTCTGCGCGAATGACGCGATGGGCGTGGGACTTTTCAGAAGCGAATTCATATACCTTGAAAGCGAAACATATCCGTCGGAGGAAAAGCAGTTTGAGGCTTACAGAAGAGCCGCGGTGAAGGCTGCGGGAAGAAGAGTGGTAATAAGGACCGTTGACATGGGGGCGGATAAGAAAGCGGATTATTTTGATATGCCGGAGGAGGAAAATCCGGCGCTGGGCGTGAGGGGGATAAGGATATGCCTGACAAGAACGTCGATGTTCAAAACGCAGCTCAGGGCGATATACCGCGCCGCCGCATACGGAAAAATCGCGGTCATGTTCCCCATGATAACCTCGGTGAGCGAGATAAGGAGAATAAAGGAAATATGCGCGGAGGTGTGCGGCGAGCTTGCGGAGGAGGGCGTGCCGTTCGGCGGGGATATTGAGATGGGGATAATGATAGAAACTCCGGCGGCGGCAGTAATAAGCGATAAGCTTGCGGAGGAGGTCGATTTCTTTTCGATAGGCACAAACGACCTTACGCAGTATACCCTTGCGTCCGACCGGCTGAGCGCGGAGGAGGATTTCCGCGATGCCCGCAATACGGCGGTTTTAAGGCTTATAAAGACTGCGGCGGATAACGCGCACAGGCATGGGATACGGGTGGGGATATGCGGTGATATGGCGGCGGATACATCGCTTACCGGAATGTTTCTTTCCATGGGCATTGACGAACTTTCGGTCGTTCCCGATATGATACTGCCTCTCAAAGAAATAGTCGTGAAAACGGATGTTTCGGAAATAAAGGATAAAATGCTTGCGCAGCTTGAATGATAACGGAAATGAGAAAACGAAAATATATGAAAAGCAGACTTTTCCGGAAATTCCGATTTTTCGGGAAAAGTCTGCTTTCGTTTTAATCTTGCTTGACAGGACGGCGGAGAATATGTTAAAATAGTCACGTTATTTTAATTTATGCCGATCGTTGAAAATCCGGCTGTCTGCCGGCGTTTTTCAACGATCGGTATGGGGGAGGATTGTTATGAGGGGAGCGATATTTGACGTTGACGGGACTCTGCTCGATTCCATGTCGGTATGGTATGTCATAACCGGCAAAATATTGAAAAAAAGAGACATTGACGCAAATGATGAAATTATGAACAAGGTAAAGGATATTACTTTGCCCGAGGCTTGCAAATTCATTAAGGAGTATTACGGCTTGTCCGAAAGTCCCGAAGAGATTATGGATGAGGCGAAGCGTACCGCGGCGGAGGAATACCTGAATAATATACCGCTGAAAAGCGGCGCGGCGGAATATCTTGCGAAGCTGCATGAGGAGGGGGTAAAGCTTGCGGTCGCAACGTCCGGATTTCCCGAGCTTGCCGAGGCGGCTCTGAAAAGATGCGGCGTGTGGGAGCTTTTTTCGGCAAAGGCTTATTCCTTTGAAACGGGAAAGGATAAATCAAATCCCGATATATATTTGCTGGCTGCCGAAAGATTGGGAGTCGAACCCGCGGAATGTACGGTTTACGAGGATATTCTTCCGGGAATATGCGGGGCGAAAAAGGCGGGAATGAAAACGGTCGGCGTTTATGACGCGTCGGCGCAAAGCGACGCCCGCCGGATAATGCATGAGGCTGACAAATACATTATGTCATGGGAAGAGTTGATGATGCAGCCGTAAAATTCCTCTCTTTTTCCGGTTTTGAAACATAAATGTAAAATAAATATACTTGAAATTCGTTGAAAAAGGGATTATAATAGTATCAGATATAATAATGCGGTATCTCCCGACTCGTTTTGAGCTGCAGGCCGAGAGGTATGAGATGAAATTGATAATGTGCGGTAACGAATCAAAGGAGAGGATGCCCGATGGACAGCTATGAATTTGCGGATACTGTTAAACAAGAGGTGCTGGGGGTCATTTTAAAGGAACAGCTTCTTAAGGAGTACATAGTCGGAACGGAAAACGCTTTTCTGGAACTTTACAAGGATATGTTCGATATTCCCGACGGGATGAGCGTTACACTGTTGATCATGAGAGAAAAGGGCGCGGAATATTCGGAATTCGCGTATCTGAAGAATATAATAAGCGAAACGACGGACGAGGACAAGCTTCTTTTGTGTACCGTTTTTTCGGATATGCTTATCGTTGTCGCGTCGGTTCCGGAAACGGTCATAATTCCCGGACTTGAAAAAATGCAGCGCCGGGGCAGGATAGACGGCACAATCACGGCGGCATACAGCGGCGGAAAGAGCCTGAAAGAGCTGCCGGAGATATATACGCATCTCGTGAAATGTCTGGATTATTGCTTTTATACAAAATCCGGCAGCACATTTATAAACGGTGACGCGATGGGTCCGGCGGAGGAACGGGTCATAGAGCCGGACTGCGGGGCGGTCGAGCGCGCACTCAGATGCGGCGATCTGTCCAAGGTGCATTATCTTATTTTCGAGCTTTTCCGCAATATAGAACGCAGCAGACCCGAACCGATCATTGCAAGAACATACTGCATGGAGCTTTTCGTGTGCGTTATAAGATGCTGCGAAAGCGAGAGGATAGGCAAATATATGAAGGGTCTGACCCTTTTGCAGGAAATGAAAACGCTGTTTGAGATAAAGGAGTACATAATAGGCACTGCCGATGAGATAGTCGAGGGAAATTCGCTGCCGGGCAACAAGAATTACAGCAAGCTCACAAGGGATACCCTTGATATAATCGAAAAGAACATAAGCAATGAAAATCTTACTCTGAGCTGGATAGCCGGGAATGTTCTGTATACAAACGTAGATTATCTCGGAAAGGTTTTCAAGCGTGAGACGGGAAAAAATTTCTCGGCGTATGTCATGGAAAAACGTATGGAGATAGCCAAGGTCCTCATTATGGGGGATAAAAAAGACAAGATATACGAGGTCGCGGAAAAGGTAGGCTACGGATCCAATTCTCAGTATTTCAGCCAAGTATTTAAAAAGTATACGGGTTTTTCGCCGGTAGTATATAAGGAAATTTCCAAAATATCTCGCAGCGGATAATTAAACACTGAAATTTAAACTTAAAACACTGAATTTTGTATATCAAATAGTTTTTTTATGATATATAATTGATTTTGTGTATAATACGGACAAATTCCGTATTGATATTATAAACCCAAAAAAATATTTAAGCGGAGGTAATAACATGAGTAAAAACTTAAAAAAAGCCATTAGTTTACTCTTAACAATAGGCGTGCTGTCAAGCGCTGCCGGAATTACCGTTTCGGCAGCGGATGAGGAAACGGCACCGGCTGCGGAAACGACGGAGTCAACAGAGCAGGCGGCGGAAACACCGGCGGAGGCAACGGAAGCACCGGCAGAAGCACCTGCGGTACAGGCGCCTGCGGCACAGGCGGATACATCGACGGACTCGTATTATAACGAGGCGGTCGGTTTGGTGACGGCTCTTAATATCGTACAGGGCTACGAGGACGGCTCGATAAGACCGGATAACACGATCACAAGAGCGGAAATGGCTACAATGATCCTCAGAATGATGGGTATAGACACGGTTTCGAGCGCTTATACGAACGCGTTTACGGACGTGACATCATCGCACTGGGCGGCAAATTATATCCAGACTGCATATGATATGGGTATTATCAACGGTATGGGCGACGGAACATTCGCTCCCGATGCAAACGTTACATACGCGCAGGCTGTGAAAATGCTTGTGTGCGCATTGAAATACGATCAGCTTGCCATAAACATGGGCGGCTTCCCGTCCGGTTATCTTACGGCGGCAGGTCAGAAGAATATAGAAATAACAAAGAATGCGTCCGGTTTCGAGGGAACCACTCCCGCGACAAGAGGCGTTGTTATAAAGATGATCTACAATACTCTCAACGCACTTTATCCCACGGGCAGCGGTCTTACGGCGGACGGCGTTGAGTTCAAGACCGAGCAGGGCAGAACTCTTGCGTCCGAGCTTCTTGAGATTTATGAGGTCGAGGGTATAATCACGGCTACAAGCAAGATGTCCATCGACTCCGCGGCGGATCCGGCGGACGATCAGATCCTTATCGACGGCGAAATCTATTACAAAGGCAGCTTCGAGGCGGACGGTCTTGTCGGCTATAAGGTAAAGGCTTATTACTATGAGCATGACGGCAACGGACTCAGAGAGATAGTATATGCCGTTCCCAAGACAAAGCAGGATACGCTCACGATCGACGGCGATGATGTGGAAAGCATCGAGGATATAAGATCTGACAGCGGTAAGATCAACTATTACGCAAACAAGTCCACAACAAAGACAAAGGCGGCTAAATGCAAAGCTCCCGTTATAATCTATAACGGAAAGATAATAACGGCTGAGGACGTTCCTTCCGATAAGACTCTCGAAGAGTTCATTACTCCGGAAGTGGGCAAGGTGGTCCTCAACGACTATGATAACGACGGATATTACGATGTTATATTTATAGACAGCTACAAGACTTATGTCGTAACAAGCGCTACCGATTCTTCGATTACCGCCAAATATGAAGTAAACGGCTCGAAGAAGCTTAACGTTGACCTTGAGGACGACGATCTCGATCTTACGATAATCAAGGACGGAAGCAAGATAGACGCCAAGAGACTTAAAAAGTGGGATATACTCACGGTTCTCGAGAGCGCAAACAAGACCGGCGACAGAATTATGAATATTCAGGTAAGCACAAAGACCATTGAAGGTAAGGTTACCGAATATGATGCGGATAAGGAAGAAAGAGATTATTTTGCAAAGATCGACGGCAAGCAGTATGAGATCGATGAGACTTTCGCTCTTTCCGGTGATATAGAAGTGGGCGACGAGGGCGTGTTCCACCTTGACTCGCTCGGCAGAATAGCCGCTGTTGAAGGCACATCGGGCAGCAAGCTGTCAAGCGGTCAGGAATACGGCTGGATGATATGGGCAAAAGAGGATTCTTCCACACAGAACAAGACAATAAAGATGTTCACTCAGTCGGGTTCGGTAAAGACATTCGAAATTGCGGATAGGCTTTCGTTCTACGGACCGGAAAAGGATCAGGTTGTTACAAATCTTTCATCAAAGACGGAAGAAGAGCTTGAAAAGGAGCTTTCAAAATACAGCGGATGGAGCCTGTCTCAACTCAAGAAGGCTGAGTGGGACGGCGAAAGAACTCTTAGGGTAAACGATGACGAGTCTGACTGGGAAGAGCTTATGATGGCTGAGGACGTTATTGAAATGCAGCTCGCAAGCAACGCTTATCAGATGAAGCTCGTAAGATACAACACCGATTCAAAGGGCAGGATCAAGGAATTGTCAATGCCGATCCTTACAACAAATTATCAGTATGAAGATGATGACCGTCCGGTAATTCTTAACATCAACATGGACGGTGTGGACGGCGGTTCGAACCTTATCGATAACAGATATTTGATGACAAATGAGCTCGTTCGTTTCACGGCGCCCGAAAAGATAGATGATGTAAACGATACATCCACTTACGCATATGACAAGGTTGCGGGAACAAGCTATGTTGCGCGTGAGGGTGTGTCAAAGACATACTTCCTCGCGGAATTTGACGGAAAGAAGCCTACGCTTGTTATCGAGTATGTGGGTTCATCGTCCGATCCGTCCGATTACAACTATAACTCGGCAGACGATACACCGCTTATGATGATCTCCAAGATCCAGCAGGTATACGATGAGGATGACGAGAGAGATGTTTATAAGATCACAGGCTATGCAAACGGCAACAAGGTGACATATACAACATCAAAGACCACATCCATATCAATGTGTAACGCAACGGGCGGTTCGGCAACCGATAACAGATCGTATGCATATAAGAAGCTGTGGTCAGCGGTTAAGTCGGAATACAATCTCGGTGAGGATTCTCCGGAATGTAAGGATATAAAGGACGCTATCAAAGTCGGAGATATAGTAGGTGTTAAGACATCGGGCAACAAAGTAAACACAATGGTTAAGTTTGTTGACGCGAAAGACGCGGAGGAGCTTGATCTCGGCGTTATCCCGAGCTCCATCACCTGTCTCACAAACGGTGACCTCAACGGTCGTGACGGTTTCGGCGCAGGTAAGATCGATGATGTTGATGCGGACGATATGCTCACAATCGCGATCAGAGGCGGAAGCAACATCGCGCTTGATCCGGGCTACTATGTTGATATTTACAATACAAGAACAGGCAAGGTTGAGGAAGGCGAGCTTGTAAGTGACCTTATTCCTTATGACGATGATGACGGTACGGGTGATCTCATTGTTGTAAGAACTTACAGAATGAATGTAAGAGAAGTATTTGCAATCAGATTTGAATAATTTAATATAAACAATGGTATGCAGCAGGTCCGCAGGGCTTGCTGTATACCGTAATTTAAGGAGGATAAGTTCAATTATGGCAAAAAGAAATGTAAAAAAAATAATTTCGGTACTTGCTGCCGTAACGATCGCCGCATCTCAGTTTATGCTTTCCGCGCCCATGGTAAGCGCTGTACCGATCAACGGAGCGGTTTATGTTGACGCAACGAACGTTAATCTGAAGGATTGGTCGGTAACAAAAACTTCATCCGAATCAAAGACCGTGGCTTTTGATTCAACGCTTACAGGCTCGTTTGTTGTTTCGTTTGAATTGACCGTGGACAGCATTATCGCGGATAACAGCTTTACGCTTACTTGTAACGGAAGCAATAAGGTAAGCGGTTTTCTGAAGCTCGGCGCTTATGATGCAACCCAAAACGCATATCCCGTTATTTGGAACGAAAAATCGGATACCGAGATGGGCGCAAGCGTTGAGGTCGGCAAAAAGTATAAATATGATATGATATATTCACACGTCGGTGACGGAACGGGAGCTGCCGCAAAGCTCGTTGTAACGGATGAGAACGGAAATACCATCGTTGAAAGGGATCAGCTCCCCTGCCGTAACTTCTCCGATATAACCAACGGCGCGGCAAACGCGGGATTTGCGCAGATAGTTATGACACTCGCCGCAAAGGATGCGAATACACCGGCAAGTATCAAGCTTGAAAACGGACAGACTTTTGCAATGGGTCCGACAGATATAAACGTTACGGTCGCATCGGCGGATGTTGAGGAAGCCGCAGAGGGTTCGGAAGAGCCGGAAATTGTGACAAAGACCGATATTTTGCTTAATGCCGCGGGAAATGATGTATTCTCGGTTCCGGCTGCAGGCGCGGTATATTCGCTTGCAAGCGATATTACAAAATACGGCGTGGTATACGGCATAAAGGAAGACATTCCGGGTATTTCGGTATCCGGCAATGAGCTTATTATTCTTTCCAAGGCTCCGGGCGGCAAAACAACATTTACTCTTACGGCGGCTATTGAGGGTTCGGAATCATCAACGGCGGATATGCAGATCACAATAAATAAAGA
Source organism: Oscillospiraceae bacterium (assembly GCA_022508725.1). Taxonomy (GTDB): domain Bacteria; phylum Bacillota; class Clostridia; order UBA1381; family UBA1381; genus JAFLUR01. The sequence goes on along the minus strand of JAFLUR010000001.1, from coordinate 34,674 downwards.
AGCGGCTTCCGCGGAGGATGTTGTGAGTGACGCGGTTAAAGCGCTTACGATCAGCGATACGACAGGAAAGGTATTCCAGCTCGATGCGTCGGGAAACAGCAAGGGTACATTCACAACAACGGCAGATCTTGTTCTTCCGCAGAGCGATGATTATGTAACGATTACTTGGGAAGTATTTGCAAAGGAAGGCAATGACTGGGTAGAAACAGACGTTATAGATACCGAGACCGGAAAATATACCGTAACGGAAGGCTTCAGCGGAAAGCTTAAATTGGTTGCAACCGTTATGAGCAAGGACGGTTCCGCTTCCGCGGAAAAGACATTCCTGGTAAACATATCAAATCCGGATGATCAGCTTCAGCTCGATCTTGAGGAATTGAGAGAGTATATGGAGGATTATGAGAAAGTAACAAAGGATTTCGAGCTTCCGAAAAAGGGTACCTATGCTTCTACCATCACATGGACATCAAGCAGTCCGTCAATAATTTCGACAAAGGGTGAGGTTACAAGACAGTCTACAGACAAGACCGTTACATTGACCGCTACTCTCGAAAACGGCGGAGAGGTCGTTAAGGAAAAATTTGACGTTCTCGTTGAAAAGAAAAAGACAACATCAGGCGGTGGCGGCGGTTCGTCAAGCAACAGCGCTTCGAGAAATACGGGCGGTGATTCATACAAATTCTACACACCTGTTACAACAACGCTTATAAATCCCGTTCAGTCTGCCGATCCGAATGCTGTTCCGAATAAGACAAATCAGGCTCAAAATCTTGACAAGGTCGGTGCGACTTCTTTAAAATTTACAGATCTTAACGGTGTTGACTGGGCTGTGGAGGCTATAAACAATCTTGCCGAAAGAGGTATCATAAGCGGTAAGAGTGACGGCATATTTGCTCCGAATGACAACATTACAAGAGCGGAATTCGCAAAAATTCTTGTTAATACACTTAATCTTACGGATCCGAACGCGCAGACCTCGGATTTCTCGGATGTTAAGGAAAGCGACTGGTATTACAGCGCAGTGGCATCGGCGTTCCGCAAGGGCGTTATAACAGGCTACGGCGACGGCAGATTCGGTGTAAATGACAATATTTCAAGACAGGATATGGCGGTCCTCCTTTACAGAGCCGCAAAGGCAATGAATTATACATTACCCATAGTGGCGGAAGAAGTGAAATTTACCGATGAGGATCAGATAGACGATTACGCCAAGGAAGCGGTAAATGCTTTGCAGAGAGCAAGAATTATAACCGGTGTAAGCGACACCGAATTTGCTCCCAAAGCAACGGCGTCAAGAGCGGTTGCCGCAAAGATGATCTACGGAATATATAACCTGCAGTAATCATAATCACGGTCATGTATTTATTATACAGCTATCCCATACTTTTGCAGTATGGGATAGTCTTGTTATATGTGAAATTTGCCAAAAAATAAACAAAGAAACGGTGAATTTTTTGTGTGATTTATTCATAATTTACAATATAGAGATCGGCAAAAACAAGATTTTGGAATAAATGTTTCCGACAAATACCGATATTACAAAACAGGAGGGAATTTATATGGGATATTATTTTGATGATACGGTAAGTATCAACGCTTATGAGGGTACCGCTCCGAAGGCGATCATATCGGCTCTCGCAAACAGATATATGGGGCAGAACATAAAACACGGCTTGTATTACAGGGCATTCGTCAATCACGGTGTTATGAGAACGACCGATTACCGTTACAAGGTTGACTGGAATGAGATATACCCGGAGGCAAAGGATAAGGACTGCGTATGGGCATGGTCCAAGTTTTATTCAAAGGGAAAGGGCGCGCTCGGCATAACGGTAAACTGCTTCGGACCGATGACTATATATGTAAACGATGAAATCGCGTATAAGTCGGATATTTTCAAGGAACGCTACAGCGAAAACGGGGTGCGCGTTGATTTGCCTCTTAACGCGGGTTGGAATAATATCGTTGTGAAATTCCAAAAGACAAAAGCCGGATTCGGAGGTCATTTCGGAACGTGGATAGGAAAATGGGATTTTTATTTCCTTATGCCCACAGCCGAAAGAGAGGGTCAGGAAGGCTTTTTGTATACCGGACCGGTCTCCGGCGACGTGATTCCCAAAACCGATTTGTCGCTTAAAGAGTCCGAAACCGGCGTAAAATGGTATCCCCAAACACAATGGTCGGCAGAGGAAAGCAAAAAATGCCAAATGGCGCGTATGTTCGGAAACAAAAGCGGCGAGTATGCGGTAGCCCGGACAAAAGGATTTTTCACCGGGCGCGGCGAGGCGGAATATACATTTAAAATCGCGCCCAAAGGAAAATGCATCGTTTATATCGACAAAAAAGAAGTGTTCACCGCCGATAAGGAGGAAAGCTTCAAGGTCAGACTTTCTTTCGGAAATCATGACATAGCGATAAAATCATTCTGCGAAAGCGATGACTGGGGTTATTCATCCTTTGAATGTGACGGAGTTGAATTTTCAAATCCCGTCGGCGTAAAGGGTACCGATGATAAGTATATATATATAGGAACATTCCCGCAGAGCTATGATTTTGAATGGGATAAGGCGTTCGATATGCTTCATGTTGTGGGAGCGGATGATAAGAAATACTGGAGGATCGACGCGCCCGATACATTCGTTCGTCCGTACAATGAGAACACATTGTTCGGCAGATGGAGCTATCCTCTCGGCGTGACGATCTACGGACTTCTTCACGCGGCCATGGTCATCGGCTCGGAGGATATAAAGCAGTATATACAGGATCATATGCAGCTTTGCTGTGATACGCTTGAATACGCGCTCTGGGATAAAGAGCAATACGGCGGCGCGACAAGCATACATAATCTGCTGACAAGCATAGACAGCCTTGATGACTGCGGTTCGTTTGCGTCGGCGCTGCTTGAGGCAAACAAATATCTCAAGATAGATAATGTAAAGGAAATAGCCGACTATGTGGGCGATTATATTTCAAACAAGCAGAGCAGACTGCCCGACGGCTGTTTCTACCGCAAGGATCAGATGCACAGCTTCCATAATATGACCATGTGGGCGGATGACCTGTATATGAGCGTTCCGTTCCTGTCAAGATATTATAAGTTTACCGGCGATCAAAAATATGCGGATGATGCGGCAAATCAATTCTTCGGATTTAAAGAGCGTCTTTTTATTCCGGAAGAAAATATAATGAGCCATGTGTATGATTTCAAATATGATACAAAGACGAATGTGCCGTGGGGAAGAGGAAACGGCTGGGTAGTATTTTCCATGACGGAGCTTTTGGAGGTGCTTCCCGAAAATCACCCCAAGCGTGCGGGCCTTATCGAAATGCTCAACACTCTCTGCGAGGGCTATCTCAAGCTTCAGGATAACGAGGGTATGTGGCATCAGGTGCTTAACGATCACGAGTCGTATCCCGAAACATCATGCACAAGTATGTTTATATACGCATTTTCAAGAGGCGTGCGTTTCGGATGGCTTAAAGAGCCGGAGAAATATGTAAAAGCGATATATAAGGGCTGGGAGGCGATCACAAAGACATCGGTCGATGCGGACGGAAATGTTTACGGAGTATGCCGCGGTTCGGAATTTGCGTTTATTCCGGACTATTACAAATATGAACTCGGCTGGAATTTGAACGATACTCACGGAACCGGTATAGTTATGCTCGCCGGCATTGAAGTGATAAGACTTGAGGATTTTTTGAGCAAATGATTTTGTTGAATGTGAATAGTCAATGTATACAAAAACAGTCTGTATGTTTTATGTAAATTATGTTTAAAATATCAACAGAAAAAAAGAACGAAAAATGCAGAAATGTAAATATATTGTATGCAAAAAATGTAAATTGGTTATATTCCACAAAAAAAATAAAAAAAATAATATAATTTCAATAAAAATTTGAAATTTTCTATTGCAAAATTTAAGAAAATCAAATATAATATAAATATAGGGTTTCCAATTAAGGCATAAGACCGGATGCCTCGCGGCAAAAGCCGGAAATCGGTTTTGACAGGGGAAGCTTATTATGCTTGGGATTGGACAATATTTATATTAAGGAGGTCAAATAATGGCTGCAAAAAAACAAGTAAAACAAGCAAAGCCCACACTTTCTCCGGCGGAAAAAAAGGCTATGCGTGTAAGAACAAAAAACAAACTCATAAAAGACAGATGGTTGTATCTTCTTGTGCTGCCGGGCGTATTGTACTTCATTATATTCAAGTTTGCGCCTATGTGGGGTGTGCTTATTGCATTTAAAAATTATTATGCGGGAAATTCGTTTGCCGCATCAAAGTGGGTCGGCATTGAACATTTCAGGACGTTCTTTACCGGTTCGAGCTTCTTGATGCTGTTGAAGAATACGCTTATAATTTCGGGTATGAACCTTATATTTTACTTCCCGCTGCCTATTCTTCTGTCGCTCCTGCTCAATGAGCTTAAGGTCCAGTGGTATAAAAATTCGATCCAGACGATGATATACGTTCCTCACTTCGTATCGTGGGTTGTCATTGCGTCTATCTCGTTCATGCTTTTGAAACAGCCTTCAATGTCAGGCTATCACGGCGGTGCGCTGTATGATATAATAAATAAATTTACCGGTTCGGATTACAATATTCTCGGTGATACGGTGGGATTTTACTGGATACTCCTTTTCCAGGCGATCTGGAAGGAAACAGGCTGGGGTACCATTATATTCCTTGCGGCGCTTGCCGGTGTTGACGTTGAGCAGTATGAGGCGGCTATCGTTGACGGCGCAAACAGATTCCAGCAGATGGTATATATCACCTTCCCCGCTATCTCAAGCACGATAGTAATCATGCTTATTCTGAGAATGGGTTCCGTGCTCGATACAGGCTTTGAACAGATATTGCTTATGCAGAACAACCTTAACAGATCGTCAACAAATACCTTTGATACATATGTGTATGACATGGGTAGAGTGAACGGTAATTACGGTTATTCGACGGCAGTCGGTCTGTTTAAATCTCTTGTAAGTATCACTTGTATTCAGACAGCTAACTTTATTTCGAAAAAAGTCAGCGAAACAAGCTTGTTCTAAGAAAGTCGGGGTGAATTTGAATTATGTTAAAAAGAAGAACTGTCGGCGATGTTATAGCCGATATAATTATATATCTGTTTCTTGCAACAGCGGCTATCGCAACGGTAATCCCGTTCGTATACGTTATCGCGGCATCGTTTGCGTCGGAGCATGAAATTCTTACAAGACCGCTGTTCATAATTCCGCGGGAGCCTACTCTGGAGGCTTATATAAGAATTTTCGGAAGAGAATACGGCATGACCGTATTGAGAAGCTTGGGTTCGTCCATATTTATAACATTGGTAGGTACGATCACAAACCTTTTCTTTACAACAACAATGGCTTATGCTCTTGCAAAGCCTATCAAAGGCAGAAACGTTATACTTAACTGCGTGCTTTTCACAATGGTATTTTCGGGAGGTATGATCCCGCTGTTCATCGTTGTTAAGTCTTTGGGTATGTATAATTCATATGCGGCACTTATATTGCCGGGCGCTATAAGTGCGTATAATATGATCATCGTAAAGAACTTCTTCCAGCAGCTCCCTGCCGGACTTGAAGAGGCTGCATCGATCGACGGATGCAGTGATCTGGGTATATTCTGGAAGATCGCTTTGCCGCTTTCGCTTCCCATGCTTGCGACTTTCGGTTTGTTCTATGCGGTAGGTCACTGGAATAACTACTTCGGAGCTCTCCTTTATCTGGAAGATGCAAAGAAATATCCGTTCCAGCTGGTTCTCCGTAACCTTGTAATGCTTGAGCAGACCGCTCAGGATCCGGACGATCTCGTTCCTCAGGAAACACTCAAAATGGCAATGATCGTTGTCGGTACCGTTCCTATTTTGTGCGTATATCCGTTCCTGCAGAAGCACTTCGCGGCAGGTGTAATGGTCGGAGCTATAAAGGGTTAATCTTTTTGGTGTATTTTTGCAAAAATACTTGCATTTTATATGAAAATATTGTATAATGTACTTAAGGCTATCCATAAAATGTCGGTGTATGTGCGTTTGCGTGATACCAATATAGAAATGCACGGTAAGTAAATTGATTTTATGTGCGACATTTTAAATGAATTTGTTTTTATTATTAGGAGGTAGGAAGAATGACAAAGTTAAAGCGTATTTTAACGGTGGGCTGTGCTGTGGCGCTTCTCACAACAGGTCTTACGGCGTGCAAAGGAGGCAAAGGATCCATAGATCCCGACGATCCCGTCATTACAATTATGACTTCAGCGGCTCAGCCGGAGCCCGCATCGGAGGACAGTCCCGTTCTTGAGGCTCTTGAGCAGTATCTCGGAACAAGACTTCAGATCAGCTTTATCCCGGCAAGCGGATACGGTGAAAAGGTTACCGCGACTATGGGTTCGGGTGAATATCCCATGGTAATGCTCGTGGAAACCAAGACGGCAAGTATTATTCAGAATGCCCGCGGAGGCACTTTCTGGGATATTACGGACAAAATTAAGGATTCCGCAAAATATCCCAATCTTTCACAGGCAAATGACGTTGTTTTGAACAATACTTCCATCGACGGTAAAATATACGGTCTTTACAGAGCAAGAACTCTCGGAAGAAGCGGTATGTGTATCAGAGAGGACTGGCTTGAAACTCTCGGTATGAGTATGCCGGAAACAATGGATGAGTTCCATGAGGTTCTGAAAGCGTTTAAGGAAAAGGATCCCGACGGCAACGGACAGGCGGATACCTTCGGAATGATAATGACAACAGCATCAACAACTCTTGACGCTATGGTTGTTTGGTTCGGAGCGCCCAACAAGTGGGGCGAGGCTGAAGACGGTACTTTGCAGCCCGACTTTATGTTTGACGAATATTTTGAATGCTTGAAATTCCTCAGAACTCTTTATGAAGAAGAGCTTATCAATCAGGATTTTGCGACATATGACGGCGCTAAATGGGATGAGCAGTTCCTTTCTTCAAGAGCCGGCGTAATTATCGACGTTGCCGACCGTTCAAGAAGAATTGCCGAGAATATGGCTAAGAGCACACCCAAAGCTAAGGTTGGCGTTATAGGCTATGTAAAGAGAGATGCCGGTTCGGAAGCAAGAACTCTTCCCACATCCGGTTGGAAGGGATTTTATGTATTCCCGAAACCCGCTGTTCCGCAGGAGTCGGATCTTGATTTTATCCTTGATAAGATGGATAAGATGAATGATCAGGAAGCTTTGAACCTTATGAACTTCGGTATCAAGGGCAGACACTATGAAATAGAAGAGGACGGATTTGCAAAAATTTCGGAGGATACTTCTATCGGTAAAGAGTATGCGGACCTTAACCAGGTTGCAACGGGTATCATTGAGACTCAGCTCAAAAAGAGATATTCGACGGATGTTGCCGAGAAAGCCGATATTGTAATGAAGGATAACGAGAAATATATCGTATCCAATCCGGCAGAGCCTTTGGTATCCGATACCTATTCAATGAAAGGTCCTCAGCTTGATGAAATTATTTCGTCTGCCAACACTAAGTTTATCGTAGGTAAGATCGATGAGGCTGCTTATAAGAAAGAAATCGAAAAATGGAGAAGCCAGGGCGGCGATGAATACATTAAAGAAATTAATGACGCTTATAATGCGCTTAAATAATTTTTTTGGAGTTTAAATTTGTAAGACCATTCTTTAAAAAAGAATGGTCTTGCATTTTTACCTTGTGATCCGTAATATGCGCGGTGCCGGCTGCAAGTTAAATATTTTATCGGATAACAAGATAATTAAGCAGGGAGGTATATATTTGAGGTATGCTTTTATATTGTTGACGGCTGTTATGATTTTCACAGCCAGACCGTATACTCAGTCTGTATATGCCGTTTCGGAGTCGTCGGAATGGTCTTCCAAATATATAAAAACAGCGATCAATGAGGGATTTTTAGACAGCGGTATGCAGTCGGGATATACGGAATATATAACACGAGGCGATTTTTGCGAAATAGTATATAATATGCTTTTAAAATGGGGGATAGATACCAAAATATCCTCGGGAGTATTCAAAGATACCGATTCTAAGGCGGTCAATGCGCTGCATACAATGGGTATAGTGAACGGTAAATCCGAGAAATATTTTGCGCCGAATGATAGTATAACCCGCGAAGAGGCGGCGACAATACTCGCAAGAATTGCAATGTTCATGGATATAAGCGGCACATCCACAGGCTTTGTGTTTGACGATGATGCGAATATTTCGGAATGGGCAAGGTCATATGTATATAAAATGTACAGCTGCGGTGTAATGAACGGTATGTCCGACGGCATATTTGCCCCGAAAAGCAGATATACAAAGGAACAGGCGATAGTTACGATCGTGCGCTTATATGATATCGGAAAATAAAAGAAAGCGGGAAGATTATTTTAAACCGTATAAACGGCAAAAACTCTTGAAATTCGATTTCAAGAGTTTTATTTGTGCGTTTTTATAGCAGTAAAACATAGTTTTACGACCGGCTCGGGCAGCATGGGTGAGCAGTAAAACATAGTTTTACGACCAACCCGGGCAGCATGGGTGAGCAGTAAAACATAGTTTTACGACCAACCCGGGCAGATGGCTGAATTATTTTTTGATATTGATTTATTCAGTATTTCCTTAGCTATACCGTCGCTTTAAGAGAGGATAATCTCGCAAAGAAAGCCTGAGATGTTGTGGTGTTATCACGATTTACGCGCGCTATATTATAAATTCCGCTGCCTATAATATTGGTTCTGTAATCGGTATTCAATATTTTTGTATATCCGCATTGATCTATTATCGCACTTGAAAAGGTATTCCTTATACCATATGGATAAGCGAATGTTGTACACGGTACGCCTGTCGCCGCTTCAAGCTTTGCTCTGTTCAATTCAATATCATTTTTGCAAAATTCGGGCTGTGAAAAATAAAGCCCGATAAGATCCGAGTTGGGATAATTATGAAGCGAATAGGTGTGATTTCCAAACTCAACAAGCCCTGACTGCTGCATTTCGGTAATTTGTTCCCATGAAACATATTCCGGATGATTTGAGTCAACGACCTCTCCGTATATCATAAAATTGGCTTTAAATCCGAATTCTTTTAATAAGGGCATGAAATCTGTATAAATTCCCAGATAACCGTCATCCGCAGTTATCAAAATAGGCTTTGGATGAGCCGTAACAAGATTGTACAGATAGTCTATGTCTGCGGTGTTATTACTCAAACAGCTGTAGCCGTACAATATTTCGGCATATTCCGAAAGAGTTATGGGAGTATAGCCCAAATTTTTCATTGTCTGAAAATCTTCACGCAACGTTTGCGGAGATATCGAATATACAGACCATTCATTCGGGTCGGATGTTATTTTGTGGTACATAATTCCCGGAACGCGCAGGGATGAATAATATCGTATTATCGCGTAATATTTATCTTTGCTGTCGTTTGTGAGCGAAGAATAGCCCGCTACGGGAATCAATAATCCGGATGCCGCCGAAACTTGCGGGATCGTTAATGAAAATAAAAGGATAAAAATTGTTATACTTTTTGATATAGTCTTTTTCATAGTATTAAAATCCATCTCCAAAATATTTATTTAAAACGGAATTTGCATCGAAATTTATCTGCCGTATTTATTCCTCCGGTTTTGGGCAGCATATAAGGGAAATACTGAATAAATCAATATCAAAAAATAATTTGGCAACCGGGACCGGTCGTAAAACTCCGTTTTACCGGTCGCTCATGCAACCGGGAATAGCGTATATTTTTTCGTAAATTATTTTTTGATTACCTTTACATCAGTGTTTCCTAAGATATATTGAAAACTGCAATAGAGGGATAACATATCAAAAACCGTGCATAATAATTATTATATACTATTCATTATTAAAAATACCGATCTGCCATATATAAAATATAACAGAACGGTATTTTCTTTAATATTAATGAGTCTTTTTTATAATAGGAATATTACCCTATTATATTTGCCTGCTCTTATTGAACATAAATCATACCCTGCTGAACAGCGTAATCATAGAAAGCACCGAGGAATTCGATATCATCGCTCTTTACACCCAAATCTTCAGCAACAACCTTAGCTACATTGTCAACCTGTGTCGAATACCATGTATACTTTGTATGACCGTCATAAAGCTGTGTTACAGAGAACGGAATGTAATAATCATCACCTGCTACGATGCAGTTATAATCGTGAAGCGGATAATATGATGATACAAACTTCTGAAGGATCTCTTCAGCATACGGACTTGTGATATTTACTTTGTAATATCTCGGATTGTTTGAGTTGTACTCAAGCTCCGGTTTCGAAGCAGCGTTCTCACCGGATTTACGCCAATACTCTGTTGCTTTACCGTCGAGGAACAACTGCTCGATTATAGCGTGCGGATAAGCAGCTTCTGTGAATGCATACTTCCACTCTACCTTAGGCGAAGCGCAGCCGCCTGTGTATCTGAAGATATAAGGTAAGTGCGATCTGTCAGCTACCGAGTTAAGCTTGTATTGCTTGATCAAACCGTTAGCGGGAACCTGAACAGCCGAATCAACATATATCTGAGCGTTGGTTACGGGATCTACGGTAACAGTCTTGATGTACTCGGATTCCGAAGGATATGTCTTGTTGATGTCTTCTTCAACAAAAGACCATGAACCAACCAATTCAACTGATGCACCGTCCATGGGAACACCGTCTACATAAAGGATCTGATAATATCTGTACGGATATTCAGCCTCATAACCTACCGTCTTCCACTCATAATCAACAGGATTGCCTGCGAGAATAAGAATCTCGTCATACCATGTGCACGGCTTGCCGTTGATGATATCGTTTACGGTATCAACATATCTTGTGCCGCCTGTATAATAATCGGGACCTGCAAGCTTGAGCCAATTGATATTTCTTACATAATTGTCGATGCTATTATCAACGAAATCCTTGAACATTGTATCGCCGGAAAGGAACGCATCGGTGAAGTAATAGTTGCCGTCGGCGCCCAAGTATGTAGCCGCCGAATAATAAGCGTCAGCCAATGCCCACATACCGCCGTCCACACCGAAGTTGTTTACGGGGTTATCGGTAACAACACCGAATTTCTCTGCATGCTCCGCGTAAAGGAAGCTTACATCTTTAACAGCTCCGTTTACCCAAGCGTAAATATCGAAACCTGCGTAATCAAATGTGCCTACAACATTTTCGGTTTCGCCCGAATTAACAACCCAGTCGGTTGCCTTGTTTGCGGATGAAAGACCTGCATAAAGTCTTGAATAGATCTGATAAGGATATTTTGCTTCCCAGAATTCCGGCTTCAAAACCGTTTCGGAATCGGGAAGTCCCGCATACTGAGTTTTGCCTGTCGGTTTGTCGTCGAGATAAAGCTCAACAACTTCAAGGAACGGATAGTCAGCCTCGAAATAAGCGTGCTTCCATTCAACCTTTCCCGCATAACCGTCTACATAAGTTGTATTCGATTCCGGGCAGTAATAGAGCTTGCCGTAATTGCTTGAATAGATATTATCCTGATCATAGCCCAAGAATGAGTCGTTGCTGCACGCCATAGCCGCTACCGAGCTTACGGCGAGAGCAAATGTTACAGCAGCGGTAACTGCTTTTTTTAACATTTTCATTTTGTTTTTCCTCCCTAAAATTCTAAAAAATATTTTTATATATACCATAATGCGCGTTTACTTTATAAATAAGTGCAGGCAAATGTTATACTCATAAAGTCAAACTGCATAGTGTATACTTATTTTATCGATTAAGGAACACAGATATTCCGAAATCAATCTTCCACATCAAATTATACATACTTTTTACTCGTTTGTCAATCCCTTAAACGATAATTTTTCATAAAAAGTTAAAAATATCTGATAATTGAACAGATATAGGCAAAGTTTTCGGAGAGAATTATATATATTATACAATAAAAAATAAAAAAACTATAGATTTTTTTGCGCCGGTATTGTATAATAAGGATATAATTAAATTATACAGGCTGAGAGGGAGATTTTATGAAGAAATACAGAATGGATAACGGCTGGTTCTTTCACGAGGGAGAGCTTGAGACAAATTCGGACAGGGGTCATACCTATACTTATATGGCGTCAAAGGCGGGAGGACATCCCGAGTCGAGCGCCGATTTCGGAGCCGAGGGCTGGGTGAAGGTCGATCTGCCGCATGATTTTGCGGTGGGGCATGAATTCGACGAGAAAGAGGGACCCGCGAGAGGCTATAAGAACAGGGGCAGAGCGTGGTATGCGAGAAGATTTCATCTCGATAAAAAGGATGAGGGGAAACAGGTGCTTGTCGAGTTCGGGGGAGTGGCGACTCATGCCGAGGTTTTCTGCAACGGCTCTGCGGTGGGAAGAAATTTCTGCGGATATACGTCCTTTGTATGCGATATATCCGATATGGCGGTGTTCGGGGAGAATGTCAACACGCTTGTCGTTCATGTTGATGCGGACAGCATAGAGGGCTGGTGGTATGAGGGCGCCGGTATATACCGTCATGTCGATCTGTATATTAAGGATAAGATCCATATAGCGCACGGGGGGGTTTTTGTAAATCCGAGAAAGGTTTCCGATAATATATGGGACACACGGATCGAGGTCGAGGTCGAAAATTCCTCTTATAACGGAAAAAGCGTGGAGGTCGAGGCGTATATCGTAAACGAGAGCGGAGCGGAGGTGTCTTCAAAGGTGAACAGGTTTGTCAAGGTGGCGTCGGGCAGCAGGGCTTTGGCAAATCTCAACATAGAAATGCATCTGCCCAAGCTGTGGGATATAGATTCGCCCAATCTTTACAAGCTGATATGTGCTGTGTATGACAACGGAAAAAGCGTTGACAGGACCGAAACGGTTTTCGGCTACAGAACGATCGAAATATCGGAGAACGACGGATTTTTCCTAAACGGACGCAAGGTGACTCTTTACGGAACGTGCAATCATCAGGATCACGCGGGAGTGGGCGTCGCGGTGCCGGATTATGTGAATGAGTACAGAATACAGCTTTTAAAGGAAATGGGAACCAACGCATACAGATGCGCGCACGGAAATCCGGACAGCTATGTGCTGGATATGTGCGACAAATACGGATTGCTTGTTATGGATGAAAACAGGAATTTCAATTCATCGCCGGACGGGATAAGAGACGTCAGGTCGATGGTAAAGCGTGACCGGAATCATCCGTCGGTTATTATGTATTCGCTGTTTAACGAAGAGCCGCATCAAGGAACAAAGACGGGATACAAAATAGCGTCGAGGCTTGCCTGTGAGGTGCGAAAGCTTGACAATACGAGATTTCTTACGGGCGCGATGAATACCGGATTTTTTGAAAAGGACGGCTGCGGCGAGCTTTTGGATGTTACGGGCTTCAATTACAACACTCAAATTCTTGACGAGTTTAGGGAAAAATATCCGTATCAGCCGATGATAGGCTCGGAGAATAACAGCGCGTTCCAGACGAGAGGGGTCTACAAGACCGATAACGACAAGCATATCATAGATTGCTACGATACCGAGGCGGCGCCGTGGGGAAACACGCACAGGGACGGTTTCCGTCAAATAAATGAACGCGGTTATATGATCGGATTGTTTATATGGACGGGATTTGATTACCGCGGCGAGCCGACTCCGTACAAATGGCCGAGTATAGGAACGCAGTTCGGAATTATGGATACCTGCGGCTTTAAAAAGGACGCGTTTTATCTGAACAAGGCGTATTTTACCGATAAGCCCATGATCCATATACTGCCGCATTGGACGCATGACGTTCCGGAGGGCACGCCGATAAAGGTAATGACACATACAAACTGCGAGGAGGCGGAGCTTTTCCTCAACGGGAAATCACTCGGAAGAAAGAGTGTGGATAGGTATGATATGCAGGAGTGGGAGGTGCCTTACGAAAAGGGCGCGCTTCTCATGTACGGCTACAAAAACGGGGAAAAGGCGGCTGCGGCAGAGGTAAGAACGGCGGAGGAGCCGGCAAAGATAATCGTGAAGCCGGCAAGAAATTATGTTTATGACAGCGGGCGCGACACGGCGATAGTCAATATCTGGACGACGGATAAAAACGGCGTTATCGTTCCGTGCGCGGATAATCTTATGAAGATATCCGCGGAGGGCGCGAAGATTATAGGAGTCGGAAACGGCGATCCCAACAGTCATGAGAGCGACAAGGCGGAGCAAAGACATTTGTTCAACGGCTATGCGCAGGCTGTAATAGAGCATACGGGAGCAAAGGAGATACGGGTAACGGTCCGTTCGGACGGACTCGAGACGGGAGAGGCGGTTATCGGCGTTAGGGAAAGCGCGGATAAGATACGCTGGCTCGGCGAGGTATCGGAAATATATGTAACGACATGGAGATCGAAATTGGAATTGTCGGAGGATATGCCCGACCCGGGTGAAAAGATAGCCGATCATGATATGAATACATGGGGCGTGTATACCTCGGGCAGCGGAGACGATCCCCGGTATGACGGAAAGACGGGATACGGACTTTACAAAACGACCGTGACGCTTGACAAGAAGGGAAGTCACGAGATAGTATTCAATGAATTGAAAGGAAACAAGGGATATGTTTATATCAACGGAGAATGTGTGTTTGAGGGCGACTGCCGATGGGGCAGACAGATCAAAATACCGCTTGACGCAGAAGTCTCGGGAGATATGGCGATAGATGTGGTAATCCACAGCAGTGAAAAGGATGATAACGGCGGAATATCAAAGAGCGTCGTTATTATAAGGAAGTAATTTTAAGGAAAAAGCCTTGTTCCGCAAGCTTTTATGCGGAACAAGGCTTTTTGTACGGGAATATTTTTTACCTGCAAAAATGTATGACGCTCAGTATACAGAATGAGGCGGTTAAAACGCATATCGTGTTATATGCGCATACGGAGAGCTTATTTCCGGTATTTTTAAGATATTCCGCGAATATGCCCGTAAGCGCCGCGCCCGATACCTGCCATAAAAGCATATAGCGGAAATCGGCGGAACAGCTGTAAGGATATTGTATGTTGAACATTATATATAATATCGTCATAAGTCCCCAAACGGCGCCGGAGGAATATACGGCGGCTTTATTCCCTTTTAGGCGTATCACGGAGAATACCGCCGAAATGACCGTCATCAGTATGACCGCGGCATGAACGTATTCGATGAGCCATGCCGCCGCGGGCGCAAGCCAATCGAACGACCATTCGCCGTGAACGCCGGTCTTTATCAGAAGCATCCATATGCTCGTGTCGCTGCCCATATCGGTATAGGGATTTTTGATAAAATCGAAAAAGGGTATGTTGAGCCATCTGTCATACCACGATGCGTCGCCCGTATAAACGAACGAGTTTGTTCCCAGAATATGAACATAATTAAGCGGCTGATCGAACAGTATCAGATTTCTTATCGGATACCACAGACCGAGCGGAAATACGATTACGGCAAACACGCATAATTGAAATATCAAGCTTTTCAGCTCGCAGCGTTTGCCGGAACAAATACCGGTGAAAAGGAAATAAAGCATTATCGGACCGGTTATGAGCGCGGTCACTCCGCAGTTGATTTTCGTCATCATACCGAAGCCTGTTGACAGCGCTATGAAAATTATATATTTAAGCCTGCGTTCCCTCGCCCAAAGCAGGGTGCTGTAAAGCGAAAGCATCATAAACATAAAAACGAGCGCGTCGTTGTTCATGCTCCCGGCCGTCATAAATTGGACCGGATAGAGAGCGGTAACGGCAACGGGGATTATCTGCGCGCTTTTTTTGATATTCAGCTTGTTCATAACGGCGGGCAGGGTGATAAGCCCTATGACCGAGGCGGTGCACGATACCGTCTGAGCCATAAACATAAAATCGCTCCATTTCCGGCTGCCCGTAAATATCATTGCGATCCGTATGAACAGGGAGGAGATCATATAATAAAACGGCGGCTGATAGAACTGATATTCGTTGCTCGGAGGGAGCCGTCCGTTCATAACATGATTGATGTATCCCCAGTGTCCGACGCCGGTTTCGTTGTTTACGCCTATGTCGTGCGATCTTGTGAACGCATGGGTATATACCGTATAGCCGCAGCGCATTATAACTCCGATAAACAGGAGCAGAAATATGATTTTTTCGCTTGTAAGTCTGCCCTTGTATGCGTCCGCGACCGCGCACAGTCCCACGCATAAAATCGCGCAGCGCATAAGAAACATTACGTTTGCCTCGTCGGTGATGTTCAGACAATGCGCCGCAATTACCGACAGAAGCGGGATAAAGCAAAGGACGGCGACAGGCAGCCGGGGGCTTTTGAGTGTGTCGTTTATATTATTTTTTTTCATGATAATCCTTCTCCGCATTTACATTCCATATTTTATCCTTATTGTACGCTCTGCCCGATGATGCCGCCGATATGATCTCATCAACCGTTTCAAAAGCGGTGATCATGGAGTGATCCATATTGTTATACCTGTGCTGACCGTTTCTTCCGATGCAGAACAGATTGTCAAAGCCGTCAAGATATGCTTTTATGTCGTCCATGCGGCTGTATGTGTCAAAATAAGCGGGATACGCTTTTTTTATGTGTTCGATATGCGAATCGAGAATATCGCTCTTTGAGATGATCCCGATCCTTTCAAGCTCGTCCGCCGCAAAATCGATAAACTCCTTATCGGGAGTCGTCCACATATCATCGCCCTCATTGCAGAAATATTCCAGACCTATCCATACGGTGTTTTGAAAATCATTTACCATATACGGCGACCAGTTGTTGAAAATCTGAATACGTCCGAGTTTAACGCTTGTATCCTGAACATATATCCAGCAGTCCGGAACAAGGCCGTTAAAGTTCGGAATATCGGTTGTATTTTCGAGCTTTAATTTGTTGAGCGAAAGCCCCACCGTTATGAAATCGCGGTAAGGAAGTCCGTCCGCCGCCTTTGCTGTGTCATCCGGTACGGGCGCGTCGATTGCCGCGATCAGATCCTTTATCGGCATTGATGAAATGACTATATCCGAATTAAGCGTTTTTTCCTCGCCGTTTTCGGAATAGGTCACTCCGGTTATCCGCCCGCCGGATGTGTTCAGCCTAATGACTTCGGCGTTCTTTATAAGCTTTACCCCACGGCTTACGGCTGTTTCGAGAGCTGTTTCCCAAAGCTGTCCCGGACCGTATTTCGGATAGTAAAATTCTTCGATAAGCGATGTTTCGACCTCCTTGCCGCTGCCCGTGAGCTTTCCGAGCATATCCTTCAATACAGCGCGTACCGAGAGCCCCTTTACCCTTTGAGCTCCCCAGTCCGCCGAAATTTGAGAGGGGTGTCTGCCCCAGACCTTTTCGGTATATCCTTCAAAAAACATGGAATACAGTTTTTTGCCGAAACGATTTATATAGAAATTTTCAAGAGAGGTTTCGGGCAGTTTGAACATACATGATTTCAGATATGAAAATCCCGCCGCCGCCGTTGTTGCAAATCCCATATTCTTTATCGTTGCGAGTTTCATGGAAATGGGATAGTCGAAAAATTTATTTTTGTGGTATATTCTCGATACACGGTGTCTTTTCAGCATGACGGTATCGGTTTTTTCCGGATCAGCTCCCGCGGCGTCGTATGATTTTTCTCTGTTCAGAAGTTTGTCGTCCGCAGACGGCGCGCCCTGAGGTGAAAGAATTTCATACCACCAATCGGTCACGCGGTCGCTTTTCGAAAAAAATCTGTGACCGCCTATATCCATTCTGTTGCCGTTGTGATTTACCGTCCGGGATATTCCCCCTATATGGGGTGATGCCTCGATAACGGTAATATCATCGCTGTTGTTTCTTTTTATAAGCTCGTAAGCCGATGTGATGCCGGCGGGTCCGGCGCCTATTACAGTAATTTTCACTTTATATCCTCCGATGTTGATTTTTTTGATTACCTTTAAACCGGTTTAATTCGCCCTGTTTATTCTCTTGCGTATTACGGCATTTTCCGTGACAGGCTCGTCTGTCGGCATGATAACTGTCATTGCCGCATGGGGTGCGACCGTTATGCTTTCGCCGTTTTCGTTCTTCATGTCGCGCACGGTTTGTTTGAAAAACGGTTTGCCCGGCTGCATTATTTCAATTTCATCGCCCTCAAAAAATCTGTTTTTCTGTGTTATTACCGCAAGCTTCGTTTTTTCGTCATATTCCCGGACCACGCCTATTATGTCGTAATCCCTTATATATGAGCTTGATGCGTATACCTGCGCGTTTTCATCCGGTCTGCCCAAATAAAAGCCTGTATAATACGGGCGGTGACTGACCTTGCAGAGCTCCTCAAGCTGTTTTTCGTCAAATGCATAATTTTGGGGATCCTCGAAATAGCGGTCGATTTCCTCCCGGTATGCCTTGACAACGGTTGCGGTGTAATACGCGGTTTTGACGCGTCCCTCTATTTTAAAGCTGTCTATACCGCTTTTTACAAGCTCGGGAATATGAGCGATGGTACACAGATCCTTTGAATTGAATATAAAGCTGCCGCGCTCGTTTTCGTATATGTCAAAGTATTCCCCGGGCCGGGTCTGCTCGGTCAAAGAATAATTCCAGCGGCACGGATGGGCGCATTGCCCCATATTGGAATCCCTGCCGGTCATATAATTGCTCAAAAGGCATCTCCCGGAATAGGATATGCACATTGCGCCGTGCACAAACGCTTCAAGCTCCAGATCGCCGGGAACCTTGCTGCGTATCTCCTTGATTTCATCCAAGCTCATCTCGCGGGCAAGGACTACCCTTTTCGCGCCCAGCCGATGCCACATACGGGCGCTTGCATAGTTTACGTTATTTGCCTGCGTGCTTATATGCAGAGGCATATCGGGCATATATTCCCGAAAAAGCGAAAACATACCCAAATCGGCAACAAGTATTCCGTCAAATTCAAGACCGCGCAGGTCGTCGGTAAAGGCTTTAAGATTGTCAATATCCTTATTATGCGGAATAATGTTGGCGGTAAGATAGACCTTTTTTCCGCGTTCATGGGCGAAATCGAGCCCACGGCGCATGTCTTCCGCCGAAAAATTCTCGGCGGCGGCGCGCAGCGAATATGCCTCACCGCCTATATAAACCGCATCTGCCCCGTATATTACGGCTGTTTTCAGCTTTTCAAGACTTCCCCCGGGCGCAAGCAGTTCGGGTTTTTTATTCATTTTTGCAACCATTCCTTTCCGCCGCGCCGCAAGGCACAAATAAAACCTACGGCGCGGCACGCGTAGGCATTTTCGTTAATGTTTCATTAAGAGCCTGTTTAGCATCCTTCAATCACCGTCTTTTCGGCATCTTTTCCCGCCTGCTTTGCAAAAAAAAATTCTTGAAATACACAAAGTATTCCTGCGAATTTTTTGCTTTGCCGGCAGAAAAATCCGCTCAAAAATCCGGTAATCTCCGGATACTAAACAGGCTCTGAAAAAGTATTCTGCGGAAAACCGATTTGTCTGCCGCTGTTTCCGGGATTACGTTTTTCCGGTGTTTTGATTTTGCAAAAAGAAAGGTTGATTGAAAATGAAAATTAAGGACGATATAATTTATGTGGGTGTCAACGATCATGAGATCGATCTGTTTGAGGGACAGTTTGACGTTCCCAACGGAATGGCGTATAACTCGTATGTAATAATCGATGAAAAGACCGCCGTGCTCGATACGGTGGACGCGCGTTTCGGAAGCGAGTGGCTGGCGAATACGGAAAAGGCGCTCGGCGGAAAAAGCCCGGATTATCTCATAGTACAGCACATGGAGCCGGATCATTCGGCAAATATAAAAAATTTCATCGAAAAATATCCGTCCGCAAAAATTGTGGGAAACGAAAAGACATTTAATATGATAAATAATTTCTTTGATATCGATTTGGGAGACAATAAAACAGTCGTTTCGGACGGCGGAACGCTTTCGCTCGGCAAACACACGCTCACATTCGTATTCGCGCCGATGGTACACTGGCCGGAGGTCATGGTCACCTATGACAGCACCGATAAGATTCTGTTTTCGGCGGACGGTTTCGGTAAATTCGGCGCGCTTGATGCGGACGAGGACTGGGCGTGCGAGGCAAGAAGATATTATTTCGGTATTGTCGCAAGGTTCGGCGCTCAGGTGCAAAGCCTGCTCAAAAAAGCGTCCGCGCTCGATATTTCGACCATATGCCCGCTGCACGGTCCGGTGCTTACGGAAAATCTCGGATATTATCTCGGCTTGTACGATACATGGTCATCATACAAGGTTGAAAGCGAGGGCGTTGTGATAGCGTATACATCGGTTTACGGGCATACGAAAGAGGCTGTGGAGATGCTGGAGAAAAAGCTGCTTGAAAAGGGATGTCCCAAAGTCACCGTTACCGACCTGGCAAGGGATGATATGCCGGAGGCTGTCGAGGACGCGTTCAGATACGGAAAGCTCGTTCTTGCGACAACCACATACAACGGCGGTATCTTTCCGTTCATGCACACATTTATAAACGAGCTTACCGAGAAGAATTATCAAAACAGAACCATCGCGTTTATTGAGAACGGTTCATGGGTGCCTACGGCGGCAAAGGCAATGAAGGCGATGTTCGAGAAATCCAAAAATATCACGTTTGCCGAGAATGTCGTGAGCATAAAATCAGCGGTGAAGCAGGTCAATATCGATGAGATAGAGGCTCTTGCCGGGGAGCTTTGCAGATAATCCGGCGGCGGGGACGGAATATATGAATAACATTTATCCGATCCCGCAATGAGTGATGAATTTTTATCACTGGCGGAAGATCTTTCGGCGTGGCGGTTTTAACGGCCGTCACGCTGTTTTTATGCGCGGCAAGGCGAATACCGTGTGAAACTTTCCTTAAAAAGACTTGATAAAAAAAATACGGTATGATATAATTATATTGACGGACAACGGATATTAACGGAGAGAATTACGGGCAAAGGAGAGATTTTTTTTGAAAAAAACAGCTGTTATGCCGAATAAGGATAAGGATATGGGACTTACCTACGCAAAACGCGTAGTCAACGCGATAAACGGAAGAGCGGAGGTATATATGGAGGATATTTTTTCCGGAAGCGGCATACGCGCTGAGTATATTCCCGAGGACGAGATTTACGACACCGTCGAAACGGTTATTGTTCTCGGCGGTGACGGGACTATCCTTAAAACGGCGCGTAAATGTGCCGGGAAAAAGATACCCGTACTCGGAATAAATCTCGGTACCGTCGGATTTATGTCGGAGGTGGAGCCCGCGGGAATCGAAACGGCGGTTGAAAGACTGCTTTCGGGCAGATACGAGGTGAACAGCCGTATGATGATGACGGTCGATGTGTATCACAATAACCGTAAAACGAGCTATCATGCCCTTAACGATATTGTTATTTCCAAAAAACCGGGCTCAAAGATGCCGCATACAATGGTTTATTCGCAGGATGAGCTTGTGAATACATATACTGCGGACGGAGTTATTACGGCAACGCCGACCGGCTCTACGGCATATTCGCTTTCGGCGGGCGGACCGGTGGTCGATCCGCTTATGCGGATGTTTATAGTAACTCCGGTATGCCCTCATATGCTGACGGCACGGACAATGATAATGTCCGCCGACAAAGTGATAACACTGACATTCGATCCGGTATATGATTCGCGTATGAGTGTCTCGGTTGACGGCGATATACTGGAGGATATAGATACATCGGCGAGGGTGGTCATAAGAAAGTCGGAGCTTACTGCCGAGCTTATCAAAATACAAAGACGCTCCTTTTACGATACCCTTATAATGAAGTTGAGCTGAGGTGATTTTATGAAATATAAGCGTCAGAACATGATACTCGGTATAATAAAGCAAAAGGAGATAAATACTCAAAAGGATTTGCAGGAGGAGCTTGAAAAAAGCGGATTTCGGGTCACGCAGGCAACTTTGTCGAGGGATATAAAGGAGCTTATGCTTATAAAACAGCCTTCCGAAAACGGATACAGATATTCGGCAAGAGAAACAAAAACGACGGAAACCGACGGGATAGCGATTATGCCGGGAGGAATTGTCAGTATTGTATGCGCAATGCATACGATCGTTATAAAGACTCTGCCGGGTGTGGCCTCCGCCGCCGCAGCGGTGATCGATTCGGCAAACGAGCCGCGCATACTCGGAACGGTCGCGGGGGACGATACCGTGCTTGTTATATGCCGGACTCCCGAAAAAGCGGAGGAATGTCTTGAAAGGATAAAAAGAATATTCTGAGAAAAGGTGACATTATGCTTACAAATTTGTGTATTGAGAATATAGCCGTGATAGAAAAAACGGAGATTGAGTTTGCGGACGGAATGTGTGTTCTTACCGGCGAGACCGGAGCGGGAAAATCGATGATAATAGATTCCGTCAATATTATATCGGGAGCGAGAACAAACAAATCTCTTGTGCGTTACGGAACCGATAAGGCAAGCGTTACGGCTGTATTTGACGTCGGAGAAGGCTTTCCGTATTTTGAGGAGCTTGGAATAGACGCGGAGGACGGTCAGATAATAATAAGACGCGATATAACGGCGGACGGGAAAAGCGTCTGCCGTATAAATTCCGCAATAACACCGCTTTCGACGCTCCGCGCCGTTGCACAAAGGCTGGTTAATATACACGGTCAGCCGGATAATCAAAATCTCTTGAATCCGGCAAAGCATATCGAGTTCCTTGATAAATTTGCGGGAAACGGCAGTCTTTTGGAGGAATACGGCGTATGCTACGGAGAGCTTGCCGATATAAAAAGAAAAATAAAGGAGCTTGATACGGACGAAAAGGAAAGGGCGGAAAAAATCGATTTTTTGACATTTCAGGTCGGTGAGATAGAGAACGCCAAGCTCAAAAAGGGCGAGGATGAGCTTTTGGAGGAGCAGAGGGCGGTTATATCGAATGCCGAGAAAATAAGCCTTGCGGTCAATACGGCTTACGGAAATTTGTATGATTCTTCCGAAATACGTCCGGCTTACGACGGGATAAGCATTGCGGTATCGGCGCTTGAAGATATAACCGAATACGATACGAAAATACAGGCGATTTACGATAAGCTTTCCGGTATAATGTATGACCTTGAGGACTGCACCCGCGAGCTTAACGATTACGCGAGGGGTGTGGAATATGACGAGAATATGCTTGATGAGATCGAGGGCAGACTCGATCTTATAAACAGGCTGAAGATGAAATACGGCGGCACGACGGAGGCGGTTCTGGAATTTTGCGAAAACGCGAAAAAAGCTCTTGAAAATATAACGCACGGCGATGAGCTTAAGGCGGAGCTTAAAGCGGAATATGAAAAAAAGCTTGCCGAGCTTTCCGGCATCGCGGCAAAGCTTACCGCATCAAGGAAAAAAGCGGGCGAGGTTTTGCGAAAAGAAATAGAAAGGTCGATGCATGAGCTTGATATGAAGGGCGCCGGCTTTTGCGTGGATATAAAGAATTCCGGAGATTTTTCCCCCACGGGAAGAGACGAGGTGGAATTCCTTATAAGCGCAAATGCCGGAGAACCGTTAAAGCCGCTTGTAAAAACGGCTTCCGGCGGAGAATTGTCAAGGGTCATGCTTTCGATAAAATCGATACTTGCCGATGTTGACGATGTTGACACGCTTATATTTGACGAGATAGACACCGGCGTATCGGGCAGCGCGGCGCAGAAAATCGCGTCAAAGCTGTCGCATATCGCGCATCACCGTCAGGTCATATGCATAACCCATCTTGCGTCGGTCGCGGCGATGGCGGACGCCCATTATCTTATACAAAAAAAAGTAAAAGACGGAAAAACATCGACTTCCCTCAAACGGCTCGATCATGATAACCGTGTATGCGAGCTTGCAAGGATAATCGACGGAAGCGATATAACCGAGGCGGCGGTGCGTCATGCCGCCGAAATGCTCAGTCATGCGGAAAAAATGAAAAAATAAGGAAACATGGCAAAGCGGCGCGGAATAATATATAAGGAAACACCGGATATTTTTGATTACCTTTAATACTGATCCTCGAAACAACAGCAGACAAATCCAACGACATAAATTCCGCCTGTCTTGCGGCAGCTGCCTTGACATACGAAATTTCTTCCGCCGGCTTTGTCTGCTGACGTTTCAAGGATTAGTATAAATCGGTGTTTTCGTAACGGCGGAAAGCTTTTATACTCAGCGGGAGACTATACTCCCGCTGAATTTGACTGATTGTATTCGGGAGGGATATTATGGAAACGTTAGGTATTGTCGAGTCGGTTGACGGACGATATATAAATGTCAGGATAGACCGGGAATCCGCTTGCGGCGGAAACTGCGGAAGCTGCGGCGGCTGCGGCGGCGGAAACGGCCGTGTGGTGCGGGTGCTGAACAGCGTGGGCGCAAAAGAGGGCAGCAGGGTGGTTATGAAAATGTCCGCATCAAAGGTCCTGTTTGCGGCTTTTTTGGTGTATATCGTTCCGTTTATTGTTTTGTTTGCCGCTTATGCCGCGGTATTTTCCGTGACGGGACGGGAAAATATATCGGCGGCTGTTTCGGTGGCGGCGCTGTGTGTGTCATTTGCCGCGGTTCATGCCGCCGATAAAAAACTTAAAGATAAATATACATTAATTGTGCATAACATCTTGTAAAATAAAATAAAGTGTGTTATAATGATAATAAAATATCCGGTCGCCGCGATTATCGCGGTTATATCGCAATTGCTGCGGGATTTGCAAATAATGTGCGGAGAAACGGATACGCCGCACGGTGGAGTGGAGTGTTATGAATTCTCGTATTCATATTTTTACGGGGCATTTCGGCAGCGGAAAAACCGAGGTCGCCGTTAATTTCGCGGTGCGATCCGCAAACCCGGGAACGGTTATTGTCGATATGGACACGGTAAATCCGTATTTCAGAACAGCTGAGCTTAAAAACCGGCTTGAAAGATGCGGGATAGAGGTCATTTGCTCGGATTTCGCGGCGTCGAATGTCGATATTCCGATACTTGTGCCGTCTGCCGCAAAGGTTTTTTATGATGAGAGTCTGCATTGTGTGTTTGATGTTGGCGGAGATGAGGACGGGGCATATGCTCTCGGCGTATACAGGAATTTATTTCAAAAATACGGATATGAAATGCACTTCGTTGTAAATACAAAGCGTCCGCTTACCGAAACGGCGGAGGATATAATCGAGCTTATGGAAAAAATCGAGGCGGCATCGGGGTTAAAAATAACAGATATTGTTAATAATACAAATATAGGAAAGAATACCGATTATGACACGCTTATGTCGGGAAGGTATGTTATCGACGAGGTGTGCGCGAAAAAGGGACTCGGGGTGGCTTTTAACTCGGGAATAAAGAGTATCGGCCGCGGAGAGAAAGACTTTTTCGGACTTGATATTTATATGAAAAAGCCGTGGGAACAGTGATCCGGCATATTGTTTTTAGGAAGGTTTTGTTATGGCAAAGGTAATATTCAATGAGTCGAGGTGTAAGGGCTGCGAGCTTTGTATTTCGGTATGCCCGAAAAAATTATTGAAGCAGGCGGAGAAAATAAATGTTCTCGGATTTAAGCCTGTCGAAATTGTCGAACCGGATAAATGCATCGGATGTGCGTCATGCGCGGTAATATGCCCCGATGCGGTCATAACCGTCGAGGCGTGACTTGTTTCGCCGGTCGGAATTGCAGTGTTGTGGAAACGGAGGATTTAATGCTGTGGAAAAAAAGGTTTTGATGAAAGGTAATGAGGCAATAGCCGAAGCCGCCATCCGCTCGGGATGCAGGCACTTTTTCGGCTATCCGATTACACCGCAAACCGAAATATCCGCATATATGGCAAAAAGAATGCCTAAGATAGGCGGTACGTTTTTGCAGGCGGAGAGCGAGGTGGCAGCGATAAATATGGTTTACGGCGCGGCGGGTGCCGGAGCGCGTGTTATGACAAGCTCGTCAAGCCCCGGAATAAGCCTTAAAGCGGAGGGTATATCGTATATTGCCGGAGCCGATCTGCCGTGTGTTATCGTTAATATGGTAAGAGGAGGCCCCGGATTGGGAGGAATACAGCCGGCTCAGTCGGATTATTTTCAGGCGGTAAAGGGCGGCGGACACGGCGATTATCATTTGCTCGTGCTTGCGCCGAACTCCGTTCCGGAGCTGTCCGAGCTTACAATGAAGGCATTTGATCTGGCGGATAATTACAGATGCCCGGTCATGATACTTGGTGACGGAACGCTCGGTCAGATGATGGAGCCTGTTGTGTTTGACGATGATTACAAGCCCGATATCCCCGAAAAGCCGTGGGCGACCGTCGGAACGGGCGGAAGGAGAAAGCATAACGTCATAAATACTCTCTACATGACTCCGGAGGATCTGGAATATACGGTTGTGGAGAGAGAAAAGAAGTACGATTTGATAAAAAGCAATGAGGTTCGGTATGAAAGCATTTATGCGGATGATGCCGAATATATAGTATGTTCCTACGGAACGACCAGCAGAGTCGTTCAGACCGCGGTCGAAGGCTTGCGGGCGGAGGGAATAAAAATCGGAACGATACGCCCGATTACACTGTGGCCGTTCCCTTATGAGGCTTTGAATAAGGCGGCGGATAAGGCAAGGATGTTCTTCTCGGTCGAGATGAGCATGGGACAGATGGTGGAGGATGTGCGTCTTGCGGTGAACGGAAAGGCGCCTGTGTATTTTATGGGAAGAACGGGCGGCGTTATTCCCACTCCGTCCGAAGTTGCCGACGGGATAAAGGAGATTATCGGAGGTGAACGGAAGTGATATATGAAAGACCGAGGTCGCTGTGTGATGTGCCTATGCATTACTGCCCGGGATGCACGCACGGAATAGCGCATAAAATCATTGCGCGGGTGCTTGATGATCTGGATATATGTTCAAAGACCGTCGGGATAGCGCCTGTGGGATGCGCGGTTTTCGCATATGATTACTGGGAATGCGATATGCAGGAGGCGGCTCACGGCAGAGCGCCCGCCGTCGCAACGGGCATAAAAAGGGTTTTGCCCGAAAATATCGTGTTTACCTATCAGGGCGACGGCGATCTGGCGGCTATAGGAACGGCGGAAACGGTACACGCCGCCGCAAGAGGCGAAAATATAACGATAATATTCATAAACAACGCCATCTACGGAATGACGGGCGGACAGATGGCGCCGACATCGCTTCCGGGTCAGGTGACGCAAACCTCGCCTTACGGACGTGATCCGAAGGTACAGGGCAATCCCGTGCGTATGTGCGAGCTGCTTTCAACTCTTGACGGTCCGTCTTATATTGCCCGGGTTGCGCTTGACAGCATACCTCATATAAAAGAGGCGGAAAAAGCGGTAAAAAAGGCGTTTCAAAATCAGATAGACAAAAAGGGATTTTCGCTGGTGGAGATTTTATCGACCTGCCCCACAAACTGGGGAATGACACCCGCCGATGCCATGAAATGGGTCAGCGAAAATATGGTGCCTTATTATCCTCTCGGGGTGTATAAGGATTTATAACATATATAACGGAAGCTTTTAATTTTGACGGGATACGGAATATGCATATCGACCGCATTTTGCGGGTATTTTCCTAAACTGTATGAAGGGAGTTAAACTGTTGCAACTATGAAAAAGAATATAATTATAGCCGGCTTCGGCGGACAGGGTATACTTTTTGCCGGGAAATTGCTGGCTTATGCGGCTATGAAGTCAGGCAGAGAAATATCATGGCTTCCGTCCTACGGCCCCGAAATGAGGGGCGGAACGGCAAATTGTCATATAGTGGTATCGGATGAACCTATAGGCTCGCCCATAGTAACGAATCCCGATATACTTATAACGATGAACACGCCGTCACTGGATAAATTTGAGGATAAGGTCGCCGCCGGCGGAATGGTATTTGTGGATAAGTCGTTGGTATTGCGCAAGGTTGAAAGAACGGATATTAAGGTCAAATACATCGAGGCAACCAAAATCGCAATGGAACTCGGAAATGCCGCGCTCGCGAATATGGTGATCCTCGGCGCGTTTTTGAAGGAAACGGGTCTGTTTATCGTCGATGAGATAAAGGATGCCATTATAAACAATATACCGAAAACAAAGCAGGGATTGGCCGAAATCGATATAAAAGTGGTTACGGCGGGATATATGAGTTAAGTATGAGTTAAAAGGAGATGATTTTATGGCAGCTGCGAAAAAGGCGTTTATGTATCGCGGAAAACCTATTATACGAAAGGGTGATCGCATTTTTTACGGAAATCTTGACGACAGATATATTCTTACGCTGACGGTTTTGGAAGCGGCGGAAATGAACGGCGTGAATGCTGCGACAAAAGTAAAGGTCGAGATACAGGATAACGACGGAGTGCTCGGAACGGGAAAAACCTACAGAAAAACCGAACGCGAAAATCTGTACAGGGCGCTCGATATAGGTACTTTCTGGCTGAGTGAGGCATTGGAAAGCTGAGCCGGCTTTCGGTTTCGGACACGAAAATATTGCTTGACACAGGCATACAACAGTGATATTATATATTTGAGAATATATTTACGGATAGAGGCGCGTTTTTCAAGAGTAGATTATCACAGGCTGCGGCAGCCGGCAGATATTATCCGAACGGTAATCGAAAGGGGAAAACGCCGAAACGTTAAGCCGCCGCGGGCTTTTTCGTTGGGCATATTGTTAAGAGCAATATGACTGTCATCTGGGAAGCATTGATTTTTTTATAAATCGGTGTTTCCGGTATTTGATGGAGGGCTATCGTTTATTTCTTTATTACAGGAAGATCGTTTTGACAGCCCCCGCAAGGCTGTCTTTATTTGTTTTGAGGAGGTTATTTATGAAACAGCAGTATAATATAGGTATAATAGGCGCCACGGGAATGGTGGGACAGAGGTTTGTAACTCTTCTGTCGGAGCATCCGTGGTATAATATAAAGGTTGTCGCGGCATCACCGAGAAGCGCCGGAAAAAAATACAGGGATGCCGTGGGCAAAAAATGGGCTATGAATACCGAAATACCGGAAAATGTCGCCGATATGACGGTAGCGGACGCAACAGCCGACGTTGAAAAAATCGCGGCGGAGGTCGATTTTGTATTCTGCGCGGTCGATATGTCAAAGGATGAGATAAAGGCTCTTGAGGAACGCTATGCAAAGGCGGAATGTCCGGTCGTGTCAAACAATTCGGCGCACCGTCATACGCCCGATGTTCCCATGATCATCCCGGAAATCAATCCTCATCATATTGAAATTATTCCGGCGCAGCGCAAAAGACTCGGAACAAAAAGAGGCTTTATCGCCGTAAAATCAAACTGCTCATTGCAGTCCTATCTGCCCGCCATGGCGGTAATCAATATGAAATATCCGATAGACCGGGCGATAGTTACAACATATCAGGCTATATCCGGCGCGGGAAAAACCTTTGAAACATGGCCCGAGATGGTCGATAATCTGATACCGTATATCGGCGGTGAGGAACAGAAATCGGAGGTCGAGCCGAACAAGGTACTCGGAAAGATAGAGGGCGGGGAAATAGTTCCGTCGAATGAACTCAGCATAGAATGTCAGACCTACAGAGTGCCGGTGTCGGACGGTCATACGGCGGCGATATTCTTTTCCTTTAAAGAGGGCGTTAAAAAGCCGTCTGTTGAGGAGATAGAAAAAATGTGGGCGGATTATTCGGGAGAACCGCAAAAGCTTGATCTCCCAAACGCGCCCAAGCGGTTTATACACGTTTACACCGAAAAGGATGAGCCGGATATGCCTCAAATCAAAACGGCAAGAGAAATTGACGGGGGCATGGCAATCTCATGCGGACGTCTCAGAGAATCACGGCAGTTTGATTACAAAATGGTTTCAATGAGTCACAATACATTGAGAGGAGCGGCGGGAGGAGCGGTCCTTCTCGCGGAGCTTTTGACGGCAAAGGGTTATATGGATTAAAAAAGGAGGAACAGATAATGGCTAAAATATTACCGTTTACCGGTTCGGGGGTCGCTGTTGTAACACCGTTTGACGATACCGGGATAAATTATGAAGAGCTTGGAAATCTTATAGAAATGCACACGGCAAATTCGACCGACGCGATCATTATATGCGGAACAACGGGAGAGGCATCGACAATGCCCGACAAGGAGCATCTTGCGGCTATCGAATATACCGTAAAAAAGACAAACGGAAGAATTCCCGTAATAGCCGGAACGGGCAGCAACGATACGCATCATGCGGTCGAGCTTTCAAAGGAGGCGCAGGAATTGGGCGCGGACGGACTTTTGCAGGTCACTCCGTATTACAATAAATGTACTCAGAAAGGTCTTGTAAAGCATTTTTCGGAAATCGCGAGCGCGGTGAAAATTCCGGTGATTCTGTATAATGTTCCGTCGAGAACAGGCGTGAATATTTCGGTCGAGACTCTGAAAGAGCTGAGCGCCGTCGAAAATATCGTCGCTGTCAAGGAGGCGAGCGGAAATATAAGCTATACGGCAAAGGTTGCCGCCGAGGTGCCCGAGCTGTACATATATTCGGGAAATGACGATATGATAGTTCCTGTCATGTCACTCGGAGGAAAGGGCGTTATTTCGGTTGTCGCGAATATTCTTCCGAAAGAAACGCACGATATATGCGTTGAATTTATCGGCGGAAATACGGCGGGGGCGCTTAGGCTCCAGCTTGATATGCTTGATCTTATAAATACGCTTTTCTGCGAGGTAAATCCCGTGCCGGTCAAGACGGCTATGAAGATACTCGGCTATAATGTGGGGAATTTAAGAATGCCGCTGTGCGATCCCGAACCTGCGAATTTTGAAAAGATCAAAAGGGCGCTTGAGGCTTACGGAGTAAAGAAACACTGAGAGCCTGTCCCGCATCTTCCGATCATCATCTTTTTGTTTTCCACGTCAAAGCGCGGAATTCTTGAAATACAATCGAATTTTGCGCTTTGACGGCAGAAAAATGATTTCCGGATACCGAACAAGCTCTTGAACCGGTGTTTTTCAAAAATTGTATTTTTTAAAAAATACCGATAAAATATTACTGAAATAAGGAGATATTACTTATGACAAGGATAATAATGAACGGCTGCAACGGCAGAATGGGACAGGTGATAACACGTCTTGCCGCGGAAGATGAAAACGCGGAGATCGTTGCGGGATTTGATATAAACGACAACATAAAAAACACATATCCCGTCTTTTCCGACCCGGCGGAATGTGATATTGCCGCCGATGTTATAATCGATTTTTCGCATCCGTCTTCTTTGGAGGGGATCTTGAACTGTGCAAAGGCAAAAAATATTCCTGCCGTGATAGCGACGACCGGTCTGTCGGCGGAAGAGAGGGATTTGCTTTCGGAAACGTCAAAATCGGTGCCGATATTCTTTTCGGCAAATATGAGTCTGGGAATAAATCTGATAACCGCGCTTGCAAAAAAGGCGGCGGAGATACTGGAGGACGGCTTTGACATCGAAATAGTCGAACGTCACCATAACCAAAAATTGGACGCGCCCAGCGGAACGGCGCTTGCCATAGCCGAGGCGATCGACGAAACACTGAAAAATCCGTCCGAATTTGTTTACGACCGTCATTCGGTGAGAAGAAAAAGACGCAAAAACGAGATCGGCATACATGCTGTAAGAGGCGGAACGATAGTCGGCGACCACCGGATTATCTTTGCGGGAAATGACGAGGTTATAGAAATATCGCATCATGCGGCATCGAGAGAGGTGTTTGCCGTGGGAGCGCTGTCGGCTGCCAAGTTTATGAAGGGAAAAGCTGCCGGTATGTATAATATGAGTGATCTTATAGGCTGAAAACGACATATCCGAAAGGTCGGTTTACTTAAATTCGGGGTTATGCCGGCGGCAGGATGATTTTTTGTAATTATTTGGCGTATTTATATTTTTTTTTATGCAGGTTTAACAATTGTTATATTTACATAAAAACATTTTCTGCTATTGTGCATAAAAAAAATGTACAATTTTTTAATAATTTTTTAAATTTTTTTTGATAATGCTATTGACAAACATAATAAAATGATATATACTATTGATAAAGAATAACGGAGGCGTTCCGGTTTCGGAGGTCGGATCGGCTCGTATAATATCGGATTCGGTCCGGTTATTCTTGATTGATTTCGGTTGTATGATTATGAGTTATTCGGGAGGGTTCTGTATGCATATAGATCAGCTGCTTACATATCTTGAAAAAGAGAAAGGCTCCGATCTGCATATTACCGTATCCTCACCGCCGATGATGCGTGTGCACGGTCATCTTTCCCCGATAGGAAATGTCGTGGTAACGCATGAAATGGCAGAGGTACTTGTAAAACAGATCTCACCGCCGCAGAGATTTGAAGAATTTGTAGAGGTGGGTGAGTCTGACTTTTCATATACAACTCAGGCAGGCACAAGATTTCGTGTGAATATTTATAAGCAGAGAGGGCATTACGGTATTGCGGCCCGTATTATCACAACGACCATACCCAAAGCGGAGGAGCTCGGACTTCCCGCCGTGTATGAAACTCTTGCCTGCAAACATAAAGGACTCGTCCTTATAACGGGACCTACGGGAAGCGGTAAGTCCACTACGCTCGCATCCATAATGGATTACATAAACTCCAACAGAAGCGAACATATAATAACGGTTGAGGATCCTATAGAGTATGTTCACAAAAACAAGCTCAGTATAGTGAATCAGAGAGAAGTGGGCGCGGATACGGGCAGCTTTAACAACGCTCTTCGCGCGGCTCTTCGTGAGGATCCGGATGTTATTCTTATCGGTGAGATGCGTGACATGGAAACAATAGAAATAGCTTTGACGGCGGCTGAAACCGGTCACTTGGTTTTTTCAACGCTTCATACGGTAAGCGCACCCAAGACCATCGACCGTATAGTCGGAATATTTCCGGCTGAAAAGCAGGACGTTATAAGAACTCAGCTATCGGGTGTCCTTGAGGCTGTTATATCACAGCAGCTGCTGCCTAAAATCGGCGGCTCGGGACGTGTTGCGGCATTTGAGGTAATGACTAAAACTCCGGCTATTTCAAACCTTATCCGTGAAGGAAAGATACATCAGCTTTATTCGACAATGCAGACGAGCGCACAGTACGGTATGACTCTTATGGATAAGTCTCTTTCCGATATTGTACGGTCGGGAGCCGTTGATTTCGACACGGCGATCGAATACGCTGTAGATCCCGAGGCTTTCAGAAAAAATAGATAAGGAGTTGTTATAATGGCTGTTTTTTCATACATTGCTATGGACTCAAGCGGCAAACGTGTTGAAAACAACATTGCAGCCGAAACAAAACAAGACGTTGTCAAATTTTTGAGCACACAAAATTTGTATCCCATAAAAATAAGCGAAGGCGCAAAGGTAAAAGGTGCTTCCCTTTTGGATTTCAAAAATCCGCTTTCAAAGATAACGGGTGAGGATTTGTATCTTTCATGCAGACAGTTTTATGTTATGCTGCACGCAGGTATAAGTATACTCGATTGCTTGGAAACGGTTGCCCAGCAGGCTCTTAATCCGAAGATGAGGGATATTCTGCATGAAGTGCATGAAATGGTTGCGGCGGGTACGTCGTTTTCCGGAGCGCTTGAGGGATATAAAAATGACTTTCCGTCATTGTATGTAAGTATGATAGAAACCGGTGAGGTTACGGGTAATCTTGAAGAGGTTATGCGCCGTCTTGCCGAGTATTATGAAAATGAATACAAAACCGTAAGCCAAGTAAAATCGGCGATGATTTATCCGACCGTCCTCCTTATATTGACGGTTGTGATGGTTGCTTTTATCCTTATGTTTGTAATGCCGACATTCGTGGAAATATTTGAGGATACCGGCGCGGAGCTTCCGGCTCTTACAAAAGGGCTTATGACTGTTTCCAATATGTTGGTTAAGTATTGGTATTTGGTATTCGGCGGTATAGCGATTCTCGTTGCGCTCTGCACAAGAATTTCAAGACTGCCGATGGTAAGACTTGCGTTTGACAGATTAAAGCTGAGAATACCGGTCGTAAAAAATGTTGAAATGACGGGTATGACGTTCAGAAGTGCACGTTCGCTTGCCATCATGCTTGCAAGCGGTGTAAGCCTTGTTGATGCGTTGGTTATTGTTTCAAGGGTTGCGGGAAATGTTGTGGGACGCGATGCTTTTGTTAAAGTCAGACAGGAGATAAGTCAGGGCGTACAGTTCGGTAAGGCGATGGAAAGAGCAGGTCTTTTTCCGAGCATGTATACGTCTATGATTAAAATAGGTGAGGCGTCGGGTGCCATTGACGGTATTCTCGATGATGTCGCCGATTATTATCAGGAAGAGCTTAATACTTGTATAAGAAACCTTGTATCGGTTCTTGAACCGCTTATGATCGTTGTAATGGCAGGCTGCATAGGTACGGTTGCTTTGGCTATACTCATGCCGATGTTCACAATGACTGAAGCAATAGGTTAATAAAGGGGATAATATGCAGCGGAAATGATTCCGTTGCTGTTATAAAAAAATAAATTTATATTAAGGAGGAGATTTCTAAGATGAACACAGAAATCAAAAACACAATCAAAAATGAAAAAGGTTTTACACTTGTAGAACTTATCGTTGTTATTGCCATCTTGGCAGTACTCGCTGCGGTTGCTATTCCTAACTACATGAGTTATCAGCACCGTTCAAAGATCAACACAGACGTTTCAACAGTATCCGAGTTGTTGAGATCAGCAAAAATGTACTACATTGAGCGTGGCACAGAGCCGTCATTCAGCGATTTGGTT